>JAIUYC010000131.1 GCA_020216575.1 Coleofasciculus sp. S288
GCTGCGAGGGCATCGGGTGAGATTTGGGAGGGACAGGCTGACTGATAGGCAGGAACTTCAACAATATTGGCTCCCCGTGCTGTTAATTCTTTAACTAAAACATCTCGTCCTCCAGTTTCTACACGAGGAAAGAGGATTTTTTTATCGGTTAGGGGTTCTGGAAAGTGTTCGATTAGGGAGTCTGCGACAAAGTTGGGAGGGATAAAGTCTGGCTTTAAATGGCGTGCTTTTAGGCTGACAGCGGTTTTCTTGCCCACCGCCGCAATTTTGACACCAGCCAAGTTGCGAGCGTCTTTTCCGCGATCGAGCAGGCGTTCAAAAAAGTAATCGACGCCATTGGTGGAAGTCAAAATTAACCAATCGAAGTCAGATAGGTGCGCGATCGCATGATCCAACCCGTCCCAGCTTGACGGGGGACAGATAACCAACGCAGGCATCTCAATCACCTGTGCGCCTTGCTGGTGCAAAAGGTCGCTGAATTGGCTGGATTGCTCAGCCGAACGGGTGACTAAAACAGTTTTGCCGCTGAGGATGGGGGGTGAAGGTTGCAAGTTTGAACGTTCAACTTGTAACCGGTCAACTTGCAACTCGTCTCGCAATCTCACAACCTCGCCAATTACAATGACCACGGGTGAGAGGGATACCCCGGAGGTTTGTTCGACAATATTAGCTAACGTGCCACTCCAAATTTGTTGTTCAGGGCATCCGCAAGCGCGAATTGCAGCAATGGGGGTTTGAGGCGATCGCCCATATCGCTGTAACCGCTCGACAATCTCACCAAGATGACGCCCCCCCATCAAAATGACGATTGTGTCAATCCGGGATAGCGCCTCCCAGTCTAATTCGGCTAAATCGTGCGCCGTCAGGACAACAAAACAGCGGCTGAGTACCACATCGGTTAACGGAATTCCGGAGAGTAAGGGGGCTGCCAGTGCCGACGAAATTCCGGGTACGACCTCAAACGGACAGTTAGCGGCAATTAATGCCTGAATTTCTGACTTGGCGCGACCGAAGATAAAAGGGTCACCATTTTTGAGCCTGACTACCTGCTTTCCTTGCAGACAATACTTAACTAAAAGCCGGTCAATTTCTGCTTGTGGCGTACTGGGGCATCCACCCCGCTTTCCAACATCGAGTTTGAGACAGGAGGGGGGTACTAATTCTAAAAGCTGAGGGTCGATTAGAGCATCGTAGATGACTACTTCGGCTTGACTCAGTAACTGCTGTCCTCTAAGCGTGAGATACGCGACAGTTCCAGGCCCAGCCCCTACTAAATAGACGTTGCCGATGCACTCACTCATGATTTTGCGGCTTTATAGTTTTGGTGACTGAATACCTACTTTAAAGCCAATGTGAACGGCAAGGAAGGTCTGCGCTAAATCTTGAGGTGTTGGCGCAATACCAATGCAAACGCTTTAGCCTCATTTCTATCTCCAGGCCAACCACTAGCTTGCGTGACTGTACCTCCGGCTTTGGTGATGACTACGGTTGGAATCCCTGCAATCCCGAGGTAAGCAATCCAACTCCCCAAAACTAAAACGACCAATCCGCCGATTTTGGCCATTAAACTTCCTGAAAAGATAATATTAATAACAAAGGGCAACACTATCCCCAAAATGCCCAAAATACCTATTCCTATAGATTTTTGCTTGTAAAAACGAACCGATTCAATCTGTTTGATAGGAATCTCTTCTTGAGAAGGACTACTAAATAAACCTTTATTGCTCAGGAATATCACCTGTTTTTGCGATATTGTTCCAAATTTATTACTGATCAGACTTTGCTCATCTGAGATACCAGACATATAATAGTCCTCTCGTGATAAACGATATCGATCTTAACCATATCGGTTGCGGGTTGGCTACAAAATATAAAGAATTCTTTCTAATGAAATAATCCGATGTTTTTCTACATTTAGGGAAAATAGAGCGCTCGGATGATGTACATCATCCACGCAATCTACCTTTAGGTTTTCTGAAATAGCCTACCCAAATCAAGGGCATGTATTTCGCCATGCCCCTACTCCATTATTTTGTTGCCACTACAGCAATATTCCAAGCAAATCGCTTCATTCCGGGAATCTTTTTCAAAATTCTATCTAAATCTTCCAAGCGCCGATACGTTGGCTTCAGTCGTTCCTGTTCGATAATAATTTTTTTCCAGTAACGCTCCTTATTGGGGTCAATCTTTTCAATTAAATAGAAGCGCAAGAAAATCCACAGGGTTGCCAACCAAAAGGTATCATAATTCGTCTCTGAAAACAGAGATTTGATATAATTAATAATATTAATATCCAAAGGGGTTTCATCGTCGGTTCGCACTTCAGTTGCCATTCTCCGATAGACATTAATCACTGGATTGTGCTTCAACGGGTCCCAAAAACATGCTTTTCCGCCCGGTTTGAGGACGCGATGCATTTCCTTTAAGGCAATTTTTGGATCAGGAATATGATGTAATAAATTAGAGGCGTAAACGATATCAAACGTATTATCTGGAAATTCTAATTCCATTGCATTAGCAGTACATCCTTCAACTTTGACGCCATATCGTTCTGCCAATTGAAGTGCTACGTCTACCATTCCTGGGGAATAGTCTGCCGCGATGCACCGCGCTCCTTTTGTCGCAAAATAAACGCTATTTTCCCCTGCGCCACATCCTAAATCTAAAAGTAACTTATTTCGGATATCTCCCAATTGTCGCAGGATAAATCGATTTTCCGGAGCCGTGCAGGCTTCAAAATAGTCAGCTACCCGGATGCCGTCTACATCAATCGCAGCAGCCCAAGCATCATGAAACTGCCGTTCTCGGTTAAGGGTGTCGTCTAACATTTAGTAATTGGTAATTGGTAATTGGTAATTGGTAATTGGTGAATTCTAACCTTACAAAGGTTTCGAGAGTTCATTATCCATTACGGCAATAGGTAAATTTCACCAAGAACAGCTTATTTTGTGGGGGATACAGTCAAGGCATTAATCGCCAGGGTACAGTAATTAATGCGATCGCTGTTGTCGTAGCCCAGGACATCAAGCAGAAGATAGGCTGGATTTTGACCGGAGATGGATAGCTGAAAACGGGTTATACCCTGTTTATGAGGATAGCTAGTTTCTGTGGAGCTTAGAATCTGACCTTGTTTATCGAACATTGTCAGCCGTACTGATGAACTAACACAAGGCTTGTCTAGGTACGTAATTGCCCCAGCTACTTTAACGGCTTCCGGCAGCGAACCCAGATAAAGGAAGGAGGTTCCTATCCTCCGGGAAAACTCTAGACTCTTTAGCAGAGGGAATGGCGTTTGAGGCTTTGGAGAATCAAAAGCCTCATCGAGATTGCGTTCCCCTTCGTCGCTTGGCTTGACAGGATTGCTTAATGGGCGATCGCTTTTCCATCGAAACGCCAGCGCATTCTGTTGTTCTGGTCTAACAGTATTATCTAAAGAGCGCTTGTGATAACCCGAATAACGAGTGACTAGCCTGTAGGTGTTGTTGAAGTTTCTTCTCACGATAGAAACAAACGAGTTATGCAACGGCTGACTCATCTCGATCCAGTCCAACTGTCCACCGGGTTGTTCGTTAATCTGCTGCTGCATGGCGTAGAGGGTTCGCACGGCGGTTTCCACAGGTGTTGGGCGAATTCGTTCGTAAATACTGACAACAGCCCCCCTTGCGAGGGTGAACTGTACAGGCAAGCGTTTGAAGTCTTGGGCAAATTCCCAATTTTGTGTAAAGGCATCAAACACAACTCGAACAACATCCAAATCTTTATTCAACATCCATTCCCCAACCGCAGGAAACTCAGTGGGGGAGTGTTGCAAGGCAATGCTCCCTGGATAATCGGGCAGTGGGTTGGGGACAACGACGTACTTCGCCTGAAGCAATGCCTCGATGGGATAGGTATCGCGGGAGTCCACAAGAGCCCCTTGCAAGATGTTCAACCGCCTTTGCTTTTGTCCGTATAGCAACAGTTCAGCCGATCGCAGCAATGTAGTATCCAACTGAAGGCGTTGGTTTCCTACGACGTAGATTGGCTCTTTGTTGGGAGTCAGTTGACGCAGGTAGTCAATGAGTCGGACGACTTCATCGTAGTCTGTACGAACTAACGGCGGATTGCTCAGGGCAAACACGGGACGAATGGCATTGTCAAATTGTCCGATGGGGGTGAGTCCCAAGACTAGATTGACGATGAGATAGCCGCTAGCTCCGTATAGCATCAGGGAGCGCACGTTTCCCCTCAGCCTAGTCCAAGTCGTCCAGAAGAAGGCAATTAACCCTATAACAACCAGAGGGGTAACGTGTAAGGAGTAAAAGATATTCCCATACCGGAGAACCACTAACCAGACAATCAGCGAGAAGATACCCGACCAACCCATAACGCTGACCCCTGATAAAGTGACAGCACGGGTTAAAATGGCGGCTGAAAACCCAGTCATGACAAGCAGCCAAGTTCCCCACCCATAAAAGGAAGTGTATAAGTTAAAAATATCGCTGAAGGGCAGGCTCCAAGAAACGTAGAGCGCTTTGTAATCCGTTGTCAGGGCTTTATAGGTAAAGTCCCAGGCGACAGTAAAGAGTGTGGCAAGTGCGATCGCGCCAATCAATCCAATCCGCACGCCACCCACCAGCAAATTTCGCCAAGCCAGGAAAAAACGTTTGCGTACCTCGATCGCAAATACCATCAAGGTGTGTACCGCGATCGCACCCAGTAAGGCAATACCCCCGTAGACAAAATGGCGGCGCAAGAGTACAGCAAATCCAATAGAAACTCCAATTAAAGGAATTCGCCACCAGCACATAGGGGTATGGCCTTGTCTTGCCCTGACATCTTGCAAGTAAATCCAAGTTGCTAGTGCAATGAATAACGCGCCACCCGTGTCGGGAATGCCCATAAAGGTGGGTATCCAACTCACTGGAATCAGTAACGTCAGCAGTGCTGTTGACCAAAAAACCAATTGCCGATGTGTCAGGATGAGCTGAGTCGCGATCGCGCCCATCACCAGCGCAAAGGGCAGCAGATAGACGAGCGCAAGGCTAATTTCGTAAACCAAGCGAGAATCACCGAAAACCCAGATGAATGGAATCAACGGCAGCGTGTAGAGTCGATTGCGTTCTCGGGCTAGGGACGCCTGAAGGATTTCCATTGCCTCAGTCGGCGATTCTCGAAAAGTCTTTGCAAGGTGAATCGTTGGGTAATACCAATCAATCCACCAATGAAAGTTATGCTCTTTGGAGATGTAGAACGATGTGATGATGACGATCATTAGCGCCAGCAATGCGCTCAAGCTAGCGTTCACCAGAAACGTGTGGCGAACGTCTACCCGCCATCGGGGAAAGGGCATAATGTGCATCAATTCTAGACTTTGGATTGCCGATTTTAAATTCCACCCATGGCTCAATCCACGGGGCTAGAGAATCTTGGATTGCCAATTTTGCATAGAAGTTCCCTCGATGAATCCCATGGCTTGAGACAATCAATTTGAGCAAACAATCCAAAACTGTCCATAAGGCCTGTGGTCTATTGCAATGATTTGGATGAACAAAAACCTGTAGGAACGTTGCATGCAACGTCCTACAATCCACCATCATTAATACAATAAACCACTAGAGCAATCCTAAATGAGTTGCAAACACCTCCCACTGGTCAAGCTTGCTCTCTTACACCTTGAACAACGACAGAGTCTTCTTTAATGCCAGACTTGCTCGAGGGTACTTTCTCATCCTGCAATGCTGCATAGAGTCTGTTTAAGGCGTTCACGTAAGCCTGCGCGGAGGCGACGATAATATCGGTATTAGCGGCATGGCCGGAATAGACTCGTTCGTTGTGCCGCAGTCGGATAGTGACTTCCCCGATCGCATCAATTCCCGCCGTCACTGACTGAACGGAAAACTCAATCAGTTTGTTGGGAACGTTGACTACGCGACTGATGGCCTTATACACAGCATCAACAGGACCCGTCCCAGTTGCGGCATCGATGAGTTCCTCCCCCTCCGGGGTGCGCAGGGTTACGGTTGCCGTGGGACGAGCATGATCGCCACAGGTAACCTGTACCAACTCCAAGCGGAACAGTTCTGGGGCTTGTTGGATTTCATCATTCGCGATCGCTTCCAAATCCCAGTCGGTAATTTCTTTTTTCTTGTCTGCCAAGTCTTTGAACTTGACAAATGCTTTATTCAATTCATTGTCGGATAGTTCAAACCCCAATTCTCTCAGGCGAGTGCGGAAGGCATTGCGTCCGGAATGTTTGCCCAGCACAATTTGATTGTCTGTCAACCCAATTGATTGGGCATCCATGATTTCGTAAGTCAGCTTGTTCTTCAGGACGCCATCCTGGTGAATCCCAGACTCATGCGCGAAGGCATTCGCCCCAACAATCGCTTTATTCGGCTGTACAAGCATCCCGGTGAGGTTAGACACCAGGCGGGATGTCTTGTAAATCTGGCGCGTGTCAATATTCGTTAGCGGTTCCTCCGACTCCGCCGGACGCCCTAGGAACAGATTGTAATACTGCCGCCGGACGTGGAGAGCCATTACGATTTCTTCGAGTGCTGTATTTCCGGCTCGTTCTCCAATCCCGTTGATAGCACACTCTAGCTGCCGCGCTCCGTTTTTCACGGCTTCCAGGAAGTTGGCCACCGCCAAGCCTAAATCATTATGACCGTGGACGGAAATAATTGCTTGGTCGATGTTGGGAACGTTGTCTTTGATGCCCTTAATCAGCGCTCCAAATTCGCCAGGGGTGGTGTACCCCACGGTATCAGGAATGTTGATGGTTGTCGCACCGGCTGCGCTCGCCCGTTCCAGCACTTGGTAGAGGTATTCTGGCTCGGTACGAGTAGCATCCATGGTTGAGAATTCCACGTCGTCCATAAAGGATTTGGCATAGGCAACCATTTCTTCTGCGATCGCTAACACCTCTGCTCGGGATTTCCTCAACTGATACTCGAGGTGGATGTCTGAAGTCGAGATAAACGTGTGGATTCGGGCATGACACGCTGGTTTTAGCGCTTCGGCAGCCGCTTCAATATCCGCTTTAATCGCTCTTGCTAAACTACAGATAGTGGGTCCACCTTCTGTTCCCACCTCTTTGGCAACTCTCTGAACTGCCTCAAAATCTCCAGGACTGGCATAGGCGAAACCCGCTTCAATCACATCTACGCCCAGACGCGCCAACTGTCTTGCGATCAGCAGCTTTTCGTCTACATTCAGGGTTGCTCCAGGACACTGTTCGCCATCTCGTAGAGTGGTGTCAAAGATAATGATGCGCTCTGATTGGGAGTGTTTGTTCATGGTTGATTGTCCTCAATTTATATAAAGATACCGGATAGTTTTTGTTCAAACTAATTAATAATCCGTTTTTTCAATTTGATCGCGTATATCATTTAAATCGATGTAACGGTCGGTGGCATTTCGCAATTCCCTAGCAATCATTCCTTCTGTTGATACCACCGTAATATGTGTATTTTTTGACCGTAGTAATTCAATTGCCCGTTCAAAGTCACCATCTCCACTAAAAAGAATCACGCGATCATATTGATCGACTGTATTAAACATATCCACGACAATTTCTATATCTAAATTCGCTTTTTGAGAATAACGACCCGAATTGTCATCATAATATTCTTTCAGGATTTTTGTTCGGACTGTGTAACCCAAGCTTATTAAGGCATCTCGGAATCCCCTTTGATCTTGAGGATCTTTTAAACCGGTATACCAGAAAGCGTTGACTAGCGATATGTTTGGCTCACCTTTGAAGTATTCTAAGACTCTCCTTGGGTCAAAAAACCAGCCGTTTTTTTGTTGCGCGTAGAACATATTATTCCCGTCTACAAAAATAGACAGGCGATTCAGAGAGCAAGGCATATTAACTAAGACCTAATAGTTCTAGAGAATTTAATTGAATTACTTATTTTAGCAATTCTTATGTAATGATTTACCGATAATTACGCTTTAGCAGTTATTCCAGAGCCCTTCTCCTCCTTTATAAATTACGCTTATAACCTGGCTTT
>JAIUYC010000132.1 GCA_020216575.1 Coleofasciculus sp. S288
CTGTTGAAATATGGGAACAATTAGTGGGAATTGCTAAATTTCTCAGTCGCACGGGTCAATCGGCCACCCTAAGGCAATTGCAAGAAAAGCTGGATTTGAGCGATCGCACTCTTCAGCTGGGACTCAAAACTCTCTCTCTTCTCGGTTTTCAAGTCAAACACTTAGATTGGACGCTGACCATCACATTGCCCCCTACCTTCACCTTTTCAGATACCACCGACCCTGTTGCCACTAATGCTATTTTGGACTTTCTATTCGCCATTGAAGAAGAGCAGTTTCGGCGTCAGTACTTCTATCAAGTTCCCTTGTCTACAATTCAAGTGCAAGCTGCACAAACCATCCTAAATAGTCTAGAGTTTTAGCTCTTAGCGTGGATGGACAGAATTAAACGTAAGGTGGGCATTGCCCACCCTACAACTTAATATCGATAGTCAATCAACTCTGCTCGATTCCCGCTTGATGTTCGCACTTAAAACCCGAACGACGCCACTGTTGCAGATTCACCTCTGTCAACGGCGTCACCTGAGAGCATTTAGGCTGGACGAACTGACTTAATAGCGCCCAACCTAAGCTGCGAACAACATCGAGTCCAGTTTTGAGCGTTGATTCCTGATTGCCTGGAACCCCCTGCTCCTCAACGAGCTCTGCCTCTACCCAAATTCCATGAGCGCCCAATAGAATCTGAGCCATCCACTTGGCTCGCGGCAGGTGAGTGGGGGAAGTAATTAATTTAACTTTACGAACCCCCCACTCTCTCAGGATTGGGATATTAAAGTAGAAGTTATCAAACGTGGAATCGGCACACTTTTCTAGCCAAACTTGGCGGATGGGAGCCTTTTCCCGTTGAAAAATCAGCAAGATGCAGGGATCTTGAGAGCCTTGAGAAATCAAAATGCGAGTTTCCGGGTGTTGTTTTGCCAACTCGGCTACGTAGATTTCTCGACGAACACTGCCCCCTAGAACTAAGAAAGCATCTAGCGATCCCGATGCTGCTGCCTGCAATCTCAGGATGTTCACAAGCAGCACCGTGCAAAGGAGGACGACTACGCTCAACAGCCCGAAACGCAGCCAGCGCCGTTTCCCTTTGGCTCGAAACCAGTTCCCGAAACTCATCCAGTTGCGTAAAATGTTTCTACCCCTCGTGTTTAATGACAAATCAGTAGACTTTTCTCAAAGCCAGACCTCCGGCTAAAACCCTGAGTCCATCTGGAGGACACTGAGTAAAGTGGCACAAAATTCCCGTAGCTTGGTTATTCAATGTGAGTATATTGACACTAGTCCTGTTTGAGTATTGTCAGCAGTACGATAAGTCAGAGTATAAGCTGAGTGTAGAATCCAAGCGCTGGGTGTTCCTTCAACTGCCCCTCTAAAATAACTTTTCAGTTATCCAACGCCAACCCCGTTTAACGCACTCTCCATGAACCAATACCCAAGACAATTTCCTCGGCTTAAAGGTTTCTTCTTCAGTGGAGCGATCGCGACAACCGCAGTTTTGTCGTTATTCGCCCCGATTAGCGATCGCTCAGTCTTCGCTGCACTTCAGGACAGCCCCAAAAGTGTCGTTGACGAAGCTTGGCAAATTGTCAATCGGGAATACGTTGACAGCAACTTCAACAGCGTTGACTGGCAAGCCATCAGGCAAGAGCTTTTGAGGAAGGAGTATTCCACCAAAGAGCAAGCCTACGACGCCATCCGCAAAGCCCTAGAGCCTCTCAACGATCCCTACACCCGCTTTTTAGACCCCAGTCAATTCCAAGCGCTCACCAGCCAAACGGCAGGTGAGCTTTCTGGTATTGGCATTCGCATGGAAATCAACGACAAAACCAAGGTACTCACAGTCGTCGAACCCATTGAAAATTCCCCAGCCTTCAAGGCGAATGTTAAGCCCGGTGATGGAATTTTGGCAATTGATGGCCAACCGACCAAAGGAATGAGTATCGAACAAGCATCAGAACTCATCCGGGGTGAAGTTGGGACTCCAGTTACTTTGCAACTTTCCCGTGACGGGGAGGGTGTTTTTGATGTTTCCCTAACTCGCGCTCAAATCGAACTGCCATCTGTCCGCTATACGCTCAAACAGGAAGGTGAGATTCGCGTCGGCTATATCAGCTTAGATGAATTTAGCTCTCATGCCGCCGAACAAATGAAACGGGCGATCGATAATCTCAAGCAGCAAAATGCCGATGCCTTTGTGTTAGACCTGCGGGGGAATCCGGGAGGATTGCTACATGCGAGTATTGAAATTGCCCGGATGTGGATAGAGCGTGGCGAAATTGTTCATACCATAGATCGCAAAGGTGGTCAACAGGAATTTTCTGCCAACAACACAGCATTAACCGAGTTACCTTTGGCAGTTTTAGTAGACGGGAACTCAGCGAGTGCCAGCGAGATTCTGACTGGTGCATTGAAGGATCATAAACGAGCTACGGTTGTGGGCAGTCAAACCTTTGGGAAAGCAGTTGTGCAGTCTGTCCATTCCTTATCCGATGGTTCAGGCTTAGCAGTAACCATTTCTCGTTACTACCCACCGAGCGGTACAGATATTAATCACAAAGGAATTACGCCCGATATCAGGCTCGACTTGACTAGCGAACAGCAGCAGCGCCTAGAAACTAATCCTGGGTTGCGTGCCACTAGCGATGACCCACAGTACAAGAGAGCGATCGCTATTTTAGAATCTAATGTTTTTGCTCGGCGGAGTCCCAATCAACAGGCAAAGCCGATTAGTATCCGGTAAGTTCATCTCCCGCCTAGGGACGGGGGATGAGAGCGTTAGTAGGTAGTAGGTAGTGGTTAGTGGGGAACTCAGAAGAGTCTCTCACGCCGAATAGATTAACATCTCCCTACCAAGACAGCATAGAAGCTGAGAGCCACCGCGCTTCCAGCGGGTGGATGAAAGCGACAGGGAGGATTTATCCTCCCGTTTCCTAACTCCTGTTAAGAAACATGCGACTAATGCATAGCTTGATAAGGGGGGGTTAGGTGGGTCAAAATGTACTTCCGAAGAGTTGCAAACCGCTTTAAGGTTGCGTTTCGACCCTCAACCCAACCTACAAAGGTGATTTAGACTTCAAGCCGTCATACCACCATCCACATTGAGCGTTGCCCCAGTAATGTTTGCAGCCTTTGGACTCGCTAGAAAAGTAACGAGCGCTGCCACTTCCTGCGGCTTGCCATAGCGCCCTATAGCCGTCATGGCACTCAGTGTTTCCCCAAATGGGCCGTGTTCTGGATTCAGGTCTGTATCAATCGGACCCGGTTGAACAGTATTAACCGTAATCCCTTTAGATCCTAAATCTCTTGCCCAGCCCCGACTCATCGCAGCGACGGCCCCCTTACTCATGGCGTAGAGTGAGCCTCCTGTAAAAGGCATCACATCCCCATTAACGCTGCCAATGGTGATAATCCGACCGCCCTCGCCCATAACCTGTACCGCCTCACGCACAGCCGCGAATACGGCACGGACATTGACTTGCATCATCCGGTCAAAATCCTCAAGTGTAGTCTCAGTAACCGATTTCAACTCAAAAATCCCAGCATTGTTGACGAGAATATCCAGCCCGCCAAATTGACGAATGGCTTCCTTGACTGCAGCAGCAACACTCTCCGCCTGCATGGCATCCGCTTGGATAGCAACTCCATTAACCCCATACTGCTTGATTTCGGTCACAACCTGCTCTGCCGTCTCTGCGGATTTACTGTAAGTAATCGCAACATCAGCTCCCTCAGATGCCAATTGTTTCGCGATCGCCGCACCAATGCCTCGGCTACCACCCGTGACAAATGCTTTCTTTCCTTTTAGATCAGCCATCCAATTCTCCTTTTCTTCTTTAGTGATGACGGCTACTTACAAAATAGAACACGAATAGCCCATGCCTCCCCAGAATCCCGCTAAACTCCCAGCCTTGCTCAGCAAAGCTGACGACGACTGGCTCCTTTTACGCTGACTGGGAGAACAACAACCTAAATGGGTAGGTCGATAAGACGAAGCCTCAGGAATCATCGTTTTGTTATGGTAGCCCCCATAATGGATGACGGGAGACCAATCCGGGCTAACGGGTAAGGAAGGCGGGGCTAACATTTCAAATTCATCGGTTGTATACACAGGCTTGCCATTGACAATAGTTAAAACCGATTCCAAACGTTTGATGCGTTCCTCTGGAATCGAAAAGTAATCCTCGGAGAGAACCGCAAAGTCTGCTAACTGACCCGGTGCGATCGCACTCTACGTGGTACTCTTATGCGATCGCGTTTCTCCTATACTACAAGGATTTCTCCAAGTTATTCAGCAAGCGTCAGGTGAAGCTAATATACCTTGGGACGCGAGATAGGCTCTATCAGATGTTTTTGCGACATAACCCTCAGACCTAACCCCCAAGCCTCCTTCCCTACAAGGGAAGGAGGCTTTGATTCAGTTCCCCTCTCTGTGCTGGGGAGGGGTTTTTAAGGGGTATGAGATAATCTCAAATTTCAACCCTTATCCTAAGCATCCTGTTTAAAGAAGCAGACAATATCTTTCACAAAGACATCCCCCTGCTCAAGCTCAATTTGTAAAACATTTGCATTAGGATCGCTTGATCGGCTCAGAACACTGGCATCAAAAAGAATGGTTTGAGAAAACCAGTTATTTGGATTCATGTCAAAGTACGGTTCGAGTTGACCCACATTGACACCATTAATTTGAACGGTTAAACGGCCTTCACCATTAGATTTCAGATTAAAGACCAAAACTGCTTTTCCTTCTTCGCGACCACCAGTATTAAATCTGGCTGTAAAGTCACTACCGGGAGTGATACGGCTTACACCATCAAGAACTGGAGCGTAATCACAGACGACTGGCATTTTTTATCTCCTGTATAACTGTAGTCTTACTTACGTTATAGGAAATAGAAGAATTCAGATGCACTACCCGAATGGGTACTCTTCAGAAAGGTAATTTGGCAGTATTTGTATCGAGCCGTGGATTCAAACGGCAACACCATGGATTTTCTGTTGAGTACAAAACGTGATGCACAGGCAGCAGAGCGATTTTTGCGTAAAACACTCAATGCTTCTCATACTAAGACTCCAAGGGCGATCAACGTGGATAAGAATGCAGCTTATCCGCCTGCGATTGATAACCTCAAAGCCGATGAACCACTGCCCGAAACTACAGAACTTCGGCAGGTGAAGTATTTGAACAACTGCTTGGAGCAGGATCGCCGATTCATCAAGCTGTTGACAAAAGCTGGAATGGGATTTGCTTCCTTAGTAGTACTCAAGAGGGCGTTTCTTAGTGGTTTAGCCGTGAAAAGCAGCGACACCGCATCGCCATCTAATTGTCACTCCCTTGTCATAAACGCCCCATAGGCTATTAATAGGTCAGCAAACGTGAGTTTTCATGGATGCCCTCTCAGCTTAAAGCTCAGCGTCAACTGCTTTTCGTTCGCGCTTAGCAATCTTTACTTGTGGAATTATTGTAATTTTAAGTTACTCATGACAGGACTAACATCACTTTACTTGTTATTGGCTCTTTACTATTTCATGATCTGGTTGAATATTTTCAGAAAGGATACAGACTTATCCCTTGAAGAAAAGCATTTATCTTGGATAGTCTTAATTATAGCTACTATTTTTTGGCCAATTACTGTTCCGATTTCTTATTTTGAGAAACATTTAAACCACCCGTACTCACTTTGTGAGACTAGCGAAACAGAGAATGAATTTAAATCCCTTGTGCGGCAATCAAGCCTTTGGTATTCTGAAGTAATTCCTATAGAAGAGACAGCACAAAACTAAGTCATCTAGCTCTCGTGGACTTGTGGTGGAAAACCCAGTTTTCTCGGCCTAGGGCATAGCAAATAGCTTATATAGCTAGTCTAAATGAATCGTGAAAAGAAATGGGGATAAAAAGCTTGCCCTGTAAGGATTACCATTTTACAAATGATTTAGACTAGCTATAGCGGTTCTCAAATGATTGGAGTACGGGCGGGTTTATTGGATTGAAGTGTGGGAAGCAGATATCTGGGTGAAACCCGCCTCTACGACTCTTAATCTAGGTGTATCCCACTTAAATGAGAATCGCTATAGAATCTTGGGATACATGGGATTCGGTCAGGTTGCAACTCAAACTGTGGTCAGGCTGAAATCCAGCGTCTACTGAGGCTCTTGAGGCTCTACAAATGTTTATCCCCCAACTCAGTGAAGCCACCATCCGCCACAATGCCAACACCAAATCCTTCGAGCGGGGTGACGCCTACTACCAAGCAGATGCCGTTACTGTCTTGACCCAACGCGGCAATCTACTCGAAGCAGAAGTTAAAGGCAGTGAAGTCGAACCCTATCGCGTCAACCTCTGCTTTGATGAAGGAGGAATCACCTCTGCCACCTGTACCTGTGCCTATGGCTTTGAGGGTTGGTGCAAGCATATCGTCGCCACAACGTTGGTTTGCCTGCGTCAGCCGGAAAGGATAGAGGAGCGTCCTCCACTAAAACAGCTCCTCGATCGCCTAAACCCTGTGCAAACCCAACAATTGCTGCAAGACTTGGTAGCCGAGTACCCTGAACTTATCGATGCCATTGATCGCCACGTCAACCGAATTGCAGTCCCCGCACTCAAACCACAACCCTCGCAACCCCCGCGTCCCACTACAGTCGATCCAGCACCCTTCCGCCGACAGGTGCGTCAAATTTTGCGGGATGCCGTGCGGTACTTGGAAGAGGGGTGCGAGGACGATCCCGTTACCGAGAACCTCTTGGATGTGATTCAGGATGCACAGACGTTGACTGAGGAGGAGGACGCTAACAATGCTCTTGTCGTTCTGGAAGCCATTACCGAAGCCTGTGTAAAAGATTGGGATGATGTAGCCGAGTATGGTGCTTACAGCGATGAAGTGGTTAATGCCTTGAATGATGCTTGGACGGATGCCATTCTTAGTGCTGACCTTATCCCAGAAGAACGGGTGGATCTGCAAGTGAATTTAGAAGGCTGGCAGGATGAGTGGGGTGTCAGTTTTGAGATGAGCTTGGAGGCGTTGCGGCAAGGATGGGATTACCCGCCTCTCGAGCGTGTCTTGCAAGGGAATATTTCAGAATCGGGGGTCTGGGAGGGCGAACCGCCAGATTATGCGGATGACCTCGCCCTGATTCGACTCCAAATTTTAGACCGTCAAGAGCGCTATCACGAGTACCTGTATCTGGCTCAAGCAGAAGGGCAAACCCAACAATACCTGACAATGCTTGGTCGTTTGGGGCGGGTTGAGGACGCGATCGCAGCCGCTCAAACTCAGATGAGTTCAATGGGAGAAGCCTTTGCCCTTGCTCGAACGCTGCAAGAGCAGGGAACCTTAGCACAGGCGTTGGAGATTGCCCAAAAGGGGCTGGCTTTACCGGGCAATTGTCAATACGAACTGGCAACTTGGACGAGCGAGCTAGCGGAGGAGTTAGGAAATCGCGAAGCCGCACGCACTGCCAAAGAAATGGCCTTCAAAGCCCAGCCCTCCTTCAAAGACTACTGCAAGGTGGAGGAGCTGGCTGGAGAAGTTTGGTCAACTGTGAAGGCGGAGTTGTTAGCCTGCCTCCGAACTCATCAAGGTTGGGGAACGCAGGCAGCCAAAGTCGATATCTTTCTCCATGAGGGGCTAATCGACGATGCGATCAATACAGTCAGTGAACTGCGTTCCCATGATGCCACGCTGATTCACCGAGTGATGGATAAAGCGATCGCCCAATGTCCAGATTGGGTGATTGAAAATGCCCGTCGTCGGGCAGAATCGATTATGGATGAGGGTAAAGCTCAGTACTACTCCTATGCGGTGGAGTGGCTGCAAAAAGTCCGCGCTGCATACCTTCAATCCGGACGGCGATCAGAATGGTCAACTTACCGTGCCAAGCTGATGCAAACCCATGCTCGCAAGTACAAGCTGATGGGAATGCTCAAGCAACGGAATTTGGAGTAATACCAAGTTCTGAATGAAGTCAAAAGGTTTCCATCCCCT
>JAIUYC010000133.1 GCA_020216575.1 Coleofasciculus sp. S288
CCTCCCCTGACTCCTGACTCCTGACTCCTGACCCCCTATTTTCAGATTAGGGATTTCGTTTGAGACGATACCCCATGCCATAAACCGTCTCAATAAAATCATCGGGAGCTCCGGCTACTTTCAGTTTCTGTCTTAAACGCTTGATGTGAGCCTTGACTGAATCCTCATCTGGCGGTTCATCAAACGACCACAGGTTCTCCAGAATCGTACTGCGGCTCAACACACTGGAATTATGGCGCAGGAACAATTCCAGAAGACGATACTCTTTCGGAGTTACTGGCAGGGGGGAATCGCCATAGTTAACCTCACAAGCATTTGGGTCAAGACGCAAGCTTCCCCACTCCAAAACCGCAGGCAAAGAAACACTGCCTCGGCGCAGCAAAGCGCGGATGCGAGCTGATAATTCTTCAAGCTTATAGGGTTTGACAACATAATCATCGGCTCCGGCATCCAGTCCCATGACTTTATCGTGGGTCGTATCCTTTGCTGTTAACAGGAGAATTGGCATCTGATAGCCTTGCGATCGCACCTGCCGACACAGGCTAATGCCATCAAGCTTTGGCACCAGCACATCGAGCAGGAGTAAGTCATAATCAAACGCCTCGACAAACTCCCACCCCTGTTGACCATCGTTAGCAACGTCAACAACATAATGCTGGTTAGTGAGAGCTTCTGCCAGTGGTTCAGCAAGGCGTTGATCGTCTTCAACTATTAGAAATCTCATGAAGGAAAGTTTCTGTGATTACTGACAAAGAAGGGTTCACAATCGGATAAGTGCAAAACTCCTCCCGATTAGACCGAAGTTTTCATATCGGTCAATCAAATTTTAAACAATTTTTTTAGATGGGAACGCTAATGGCAATTCATAAATTCAGTATTTAGTTCAGAAAGTTCAGTGTTTTCATAATGAATTTATGAACTTTAAAAAACATAACCTTTTTTTGTAACTTATGAAACAATTAAACAGTCAGGAATTAATTTTTGTAAAGTATTACAAGTTCTTGTAACCTTAAAGTGGGTTATTTGGGATTAAGTTAAAGTCTTTGCCGATTTTTGTCCTAATATGACACGCTTGTAGTAAATCGCTCCTTTGTCTAAGCACAAGCACATGCAGGACTCTCGCGACTACTACAAAATTCTGGAAGTCTCCAGAAACGCCACACTTGAGGAAATCAAAGAAGCCTATCGGCGTCTTGCCCGCGAGTACCATCCCGACTTACATCCAGGAAATCCAGCCGCAGAAGAGAAATTTAAAGAAATTTGCCAAGCTTACGAGGTTCTCTCTGACTCCGTTCAGCGAAATCAGTATGACTTGGGGTTTGACTCTAACCCATATCAGGATCAAAGAAAACAAATGAGTCCTCAAGACTTCTACGTGCGGGGTGTGGAAAAAGCCCTGAGTCGAGATTATCAAGGAGCGATTGAGGATTACACGCAGGCGATCGCACTTCATCCTCGCTTTGTGGAAGCCTACATCAAGCGGGGGGCGACGCGCTACAAACTAGGAGACGATCGGGGAGTACTGGACGATTGTAACCAAGCCCTACAACTGAATCCTAACTTGTCTCAAGCCTATTACTATCAGGGGCGATCGCGTTACCGACTAGGATACACACAAGCAGCCATTGAAGCCTATACTCAGGCAATCCGTCTCGAACCTGACTATGCCCAAGGTTATTACCATCGGGGTTTAGGTAATCATGACCTGAGCGATCGCCCAAAAGCGATCGAAGATTTGCAAAAAGCCGCTACACTCTTTCGCGAACACGGAGATGTGGCTGGCTACAAGTTAGCCCAAGAAACGCTTCAAGCCCTTCGCAAAGGGCGATGGGGTAGGTTTTTAGGGAGTGGCATTTTCGCTGGAATTAAGTCGGTTCTCGATGCGGCAGTTAAAGCGTTCAGTACGTTTATTCTCAATCCTGCAGGAGGACTGCTGCCTGCATTTGCCAGTCTTGAAAAGCGAGAGGCGATCTCAGTAGGCATTATATTTGCAATCATTGCCGATTTATGCTTTGTTGCTACGATTTATCTAGGCTGGCAGGATTTGTTGAGGGAAGCTTCAATCATTACGCTGCTCCTTGTTGGATTTGTGCCGTTTGTCAGCCTTGCAACAGGCAGCGCGATCGCTCGAGGCATCTTTCGCCATAGTGGCAGTTTTGCTGGCGATATTTTCCTAGCGGGGGCTTCGCTGTTACCTTTAAGCTTTTTGATTATCCTAAGCGGAATTTCTAGCGTCTTACCAAAGAACACCATGCCAGTTCTTACGGTATTTGTGAGTTGCTACACCGTTCTCACGCTTTACACTGGCTGCACTCAAATTTCCAATCTCTCCGAGAAAGCAGCCGCGTTCATGGTTCCAGTAATACTGCTGGTGAGCGGATGGTTGTCCTATTATGCCTTTAGTTCAATGCTGCTTTAGACGCCATAAGCAAAAGCTCACAACGAAAGCATGAAAATTTACCTCTCCTGACTCCTGACTCCCTATTGTCAGATTAGGGATAAGGGAAGAGGCAAAAAGGGTTGATACGCCGTCTCTTAGAGACTGTATTTGCTAGCAAACGTTAGCAAAAATGTATCGGAAAACCTCTTCCCTCGTCTCAATCAAGCTAAACCCAATTTCGCCAATAGGGGTCGAGTCGAAATAATATGTCGGTCTAAACCTAGCTGCTTCGGACTAATTCCAACTGCCAAGGCAACCAATTGTGGTAAGTGCAGCACAGGCAAACCTAGCTTGCGCCCAATTACTCTTTCCACTTCGGGTTGACGAGAGTCAAGGTTGAGGTGGCATAGGGGACAAGGAGTTACCATACAATCAGCACCAGCGGCGATCGCTTCTTCAAGATGTTTCCCTGCCATGTGGAAGGATTGCTCCGTAGCATAGCTCGAAATCGGCCAACCGCAGCACTGAGTTCGACCTCGATAATAAATGGGTGTTGCCCCAATCGTCCGGAATACTGTCTCCATCGATTCAGGGTGAAAGCGATCGTCAAAGGGGATAGACTTCTGCGCCCTCAGCAAGTAACATCCGTAGAACGCCGCACACTTCAATCCACTGAGTTGCCGACTAACCCGTTCTTGGAGGGCTTCCATCCCGTAATCAGTCACCAACGCCCATAGCAAATGCTTGACCTCAGTGCTGCCTCGGTACGGCAAACAGCCCTGTTGGGTCAACAATTCATTAATTTGGTCAATGTAGACAGGATTGGTTTGTTGAGCGTCCTTTAACCGCTCATCCACCTGACCAATTACCCCCTGACAGGTACTGCAATGGGTCAAGAGGGGCAGATTCAGTTCTTCTGCTAGAGCGATGTTGCGGGCGTTAACGGTGTCTTCTAGGAGTTTGGAATCTTCTTTATACGTTCCAGAACCGCAACAGGCAGCTTTTTTCAGTTCAACGAGTTCAATCCCTAGTGCTTGGGTAAGAACAGCCGTAGATTGGTAAAGTTCCCGGCAGGCTCCTTGGGCAACGCAACCCGGAAAATAAGCATATTTTAAGGTTTGAGAGGGCATAAAAATCGATAATTGGGCTTTAGCCCTTGTAGGGGGTACTTCTTTTAGCTTCAGGAATACTGGTTTACAATTTTACGGACAAAGCAAACCCATATATTTATAATTTTAAAGATGATCAAAATGTAAAAATTTTTATCATCTTTTTATCCGATCTAACGGTGAATGACCCATTAAAAAATTAACCGGGTCTAACGTTGAAGTCTTCAATTTGAGAAGGATTGGGGATTGGGAGCGAGTAACACGAGTACAGCTTGGTGTCTTTAGACCCTAGCCCCCAATTACGAGCGACGGCGCAAGTGTCAAGCGCAAAGCCTTGAGCTTCAAAGCTAAAGTAAAAAGAAAAAACAGTAGCTTGCTTGTTGAGTGCCTTTCAATGCTTGTAGAAAGTCTAGCCCTTAATCCCGACGCTCTCTAAAATGGAAATTCTGTGCACCCGCCCTGGCTGTCCCCGACCCAAAAACATCTTTCCCGATCTTGATGACAGAGTAACGCTGACGACAACACAGCAGAAATACTGTACAGCCTGTGGCATGCCACTGATTTTAGGGGGTCGTTATCTTCCTTCTAAGTTACTGGGTCAGGGAGGCTTTGGAACGGCATTTCTGGCACGCGATCGCTATACTCCAGCTAGGCGTCAGTGTGTGGTCAAGCAGTTTCAGCCGTCTGGCAACTTGAACCCGCAACAGATCAAACTTGCACAAGGGTTGTTTGAGCGGGAAGCAGAAGTTTTAGAGCAACTTGGCAGCACTCACCCTCAAATTCCCGATTTGTTTGCGTTTTTCCCCTTGAGCATTCCTAGCCTGCAACAGGGCAAGGAAGACCAGTTCTTTTACTTAGTGCAAGAATTTATTGATGGACATAACTTAGAGGAGGAACTGGAAACCAAGGGAACGTTTAGCGAAGCCGAAGCCTTAGAGGTGCTAGAAGAAATCCTCAAAGTATTGAAGTTTGTCCATGAAAATGGCTCGATCCATAGGGATATTAAACCCTCCAACATCATGCGCCATCGCAACGGGCGTCTGTATTTGTTGGATTTTGGAGCCGTCAAGCAGGTGACGACAGGAGCCGGTGCATCAACTGGACGGTCAACCGGCATTTATTCCATGGGATTTGCACCCCCCGAACAGATGGCTGGTGCTGAAGTCTACCCCTCAACTGACTTGTATGCCCTTGCTGTAACGGTAATTACGCTACTAACGGGCAAAGATCCTGGGGAGCTATACGATCCTTATCACAATCGCTGGAACTGGAGAAATGATGCTCAAGTCAGCGACACCTTAGCGGATATCTTAGATCGAATGCTGCTATCGGCTCCCAATCAACGCTTTCAGTCTGCTCAAGACGTTCTGGACGCCCTCGCCACACGACACGCACCATCCCCGCCCCCCATCCATCCGCCACCTGTAAGTCAGGTATCGATCTCCACCCCAACTGTAATCCCAACGCCGACCCATCCTCCACAACCCGCAGCACAACCTAGTAGTCCCTCACCTGTAGGTTCGGTGTCCAATCCCACTCCAACCGCACCGCCCAACCCTTCCCCGACACCCGTTACGCCAGTTACTCCCAAACCTCTATCCAGAAAGCCTACCTTTTCAATTCTCGAAATTTTGGGTGCGGCAGCCTTTACAGGATTTGAAGGGGGATTACTATTCATCGCCCTCCGGAGTTTGCTGGGGATTTCAGGAATTAGCGTGGGACTTCTGGGCATGATTCTTGGAGGATTAATCTATCTCCAATACCGTCGCTTCCTTGAAGGTAGAGATTTGCCAATTTTTGCGGGAATTACGCTAGCCCTTCTACTAATTCCAGTCTTGCGGGGCGGTTTGGGGCTTCCGGTGGTGCTGGTAGTCGGAGTTTTTACCGCAGCGGGAGCGATCGCAATTACGGCACTTTTCCGCTTAGTTTATCTGCTACTATCTCGATTGATTTGAACGCCCACAGTCATCTGCCACTGTTGCCCGCTCATGTCCCAGAAAAACGAAACTACGCTTCTTGTGCTTTCTTTCGCCGTCACCCTCGCTCTGTTGGCGGCTGGCTCGTGGTGGTTCACCAGCCATAGCGGTAAAAATCTAGGCACGTTGACGGGAAGCCAGACGCCCACATCAACGACATCGTCTGACGCCCGGGTATCGCGAAATCAGCCTGTTCAAGAGCGTATTAGTGCAGGGGAAAGGCTTTTAATTCCCTCACAAACAACGCCTGAGAAACAAGCTGCTGCCGAGGCGACCGCTGCTGGCGATTATCAGGGGGCTGTCTCCAATCTGGAAGCATCTCTACAACGCGCTCAAAATGACCCAGAAGCGCTAATTTACCTCAACAATGCTCGTATTGGTAACCAAACCTCCTTCACGATTGCGGCATCTGTTCCAATTGGCAGTGACGAGGATGTTGCTAAAGAACTCCTCCGGGGTGTTGCTCAAGCTCAAAATGAGGTGAACCAAGCGGGTGGGGTTCAGGGGGTTCCCTTAAAAGTTCTGATTGCTAATGATGACGACAATCCAGACGTGGCTGAACAAGTGGCAAAATACTTAGTAGACAACTCAAATGCATTAGGCGTGATCGGGAATTTCGGCAGTGATGTGACGCTTGCGGCGGGGAAAGTTTACCAACAGGGTCAATTGGTACTAATTTCACCCACAAGTACCTCGGTGCAACTGTCAGGGGCTGGCAGTTATATCTTTCGCACCGTACCGAGCGATCGCTTTGCTGGGAATGCTCTCTCCCGTTACATGCTCGAAACGTTGAAGAAAAAAAAGGCGGCGGTATTCTTCAATTCTGAGAGTAACTATAGCAAATCCCTCAAAGATGTATTTACAACTGACCTATTGGGGAATGGGGGAGAGGTAATCGCTGAATTTGACTTCAAAGGTCCCAACTTTAATGTTGCTGATGCCGTTCAACAGGCAATTGACCAAAATGCCGAAGTGCTGATGCTCGCTCCCAATTCAGCCGTCCTCGATCAAGCGTTACAAGTCGTGCAGGTGAATGAGAAACGCCTGCCCATGGTAGCGGGTGACAGTGCCTATAGCCCTAAAACCTTACAGGTGGGTCGAGGTAACGCCGTAGACATGGTGGTAGCAGTCCCTTGGCATATTCTAGGAAACCCCCAGGCTGAGTTTCCCAAAGCCGCCAATCAACTTTGGGGAGGTGAGGTGAACTGGCGCACGGCAATGGCTTATGATGCAGCAAAAGCCCTGATTGGCGGAATCGAGCGCAATCCCAGCCGCATTGGTGTTCAACAAGCGCTTTCTACGCCAGCTTTTTCTGTGAATGGTGCTGCCGCTCCGATTCGATTTTTACCCTCTGGCGATCGCAATCAGCCAGTGCAGTTAGTGACAATTCAAGCGGGTACTCGTACTAATCTTCCTTACGAATTTGTCCCAGTCTCCAAGTAAATCTTGTTAAGTAGGTAGGCACAAATAAACGCAGGTATATCAACAAATGTTAAGAGCCTAAAACCCTCTTCTATCCCAATACTGCTCGGATAAGGCTGTTTTCTCTTCCCCAGCTCCCCCAGCTCCCCCAGCTCCCCCTGCTTGCCTCGATGGATAACCTTCGTTAACCGAGCAGTATTGTCTTCTATCCTGTCTTCTGCCCTCTGCCTTGCCTCAACGACAAATATTAATGCTCATCTACTTCACTCTTCACCTTCTTAAGCAAGTCATAACATAAGCACGGCATAATTGGATTATGGGATTCCCATCTCGCTATGTCCTTGCGCAACCCCTTTAAAGAATTAACGCTTTTAGCCCTAACCATTTTAGGAACTTTGGCACTGTTGGGCGGCGTTTTATTGGCGTATAACCGTCTTTTTGCAGGCAGTTCTAGTTCGGGACTTAATTCAGATAATCCACTCAAACCATCGAGCTGTGAAAGCTTTACTAAAGAGCAGAACGTTCCAACCGGACTGTTTAACTACGGCGGTAGCACAACTTGGGCACCGATTCGGCGAGATGTAGACCCAGTTTTGCAAAGCATTTGTCCTCAATTTCAGTTGCGCTACACTGAACACCCCACTAGAACCCCTGGTTCTGGTACTGGCATACAGATGGTGTTAGAAAATCAATTGGATTTTTCTCAATCATCTCGCCCGCTGAAACCTGAAGAGCAACAGCTAGCTGAACAAAAGGGGTTTACTCTTGAAGAGATTCCGGTGGCGATTGATGGAATTGCGATCGCTGTTAATCCCAAGCTAGACGTTCCAGGCATTAGTGTAGACCAGCTCAGGGAAATTTACACGGGTCAGATTACCAACTGGAATCAAGTTGGTGGTCCAGACCTCAACATTACACCCTTCTCTCGTCGCAAGGAAGATGGCGGTACGGTGGAATTCTTTGTGGACAATGTCTTAGATAAAGAGGACTTTGGCGACAATGTCGAGATGGTCTACTCCACAACTGAAGCATTGCGACAAGTGGCAGAGACACCGGCTGGCATTT
>JAIUYC010000134.1 GCA_020216575.1 Coleofasciculus sp. S288
CCAACAATATGAAGCTAACGACTTGGCTGAGGTTTTAAATGGTTTCTGGGCTCTTCAGGTAAACGAACCTGTGCCTCTTACAGCAAATATGCTGAAGGATGCTTGGCTGGTTATTAAATACCAGTTAGAGTTCCAACAATCCTGACCTAACCTGAAGTACCCCTTGGGGTACTGTCAAAAATCCTTAAATTGACCAGAATCAAAAAAAGACATCCTTAATACACACTCACAAGTACCGATCAATATAGCGAACTGAAAAGGTAATCCGATGGGGGAAGAGCTGAATCAAAACAAGCCAAAAATCGCAGTGGTTGCTGTTCACGGTGTTGCGGATCAATCCCCTCATGATTCTGCACGCACGATCGCCAGTCTTTTATTGAACCACAATCAGAGTGAGAAACAGGTTCAATATACCCCTTTCTACGAAAGTACACTGCGAATTGCGGTTCGTCCAGTCAGGGTGGCTAAAGCTCCTAAAACTGTTAAATCTAAGCTAAGGGACTTGCAGCTTAATACTATACCGATCAATTGGCTGCTCCTTCGACAATACAATTGCATGGCTGGGATTCTATTTCTACGCAAGTCCCTAAGTAGTCAAGGAGATGCTGCCAAAGTTGAAGAGCTTCTGGATCAGAATGCTCATCGTTACATGTGGGAGCAACTGAACCAATACAAAGGTGAGGGAGTGAAGTCAACCTACGAAACTGTAAAGCTGGAGGGGTCGCGACTTCAAGGAAATGAGCCTCAAGCGAACGTGCATATCTACGAAATGTATTGGGCAGACCTCTCTCGATTGGGTACTGGATTCCGTATCCTTGGAGAATTTTATCAACTTTCACTTGAGCAGTCTTGGTGTTCATGCGGTGGATTCAGCGTCCATTGAGTATCAAAATATTTGGTGGAAGTGGTACAGCAAGGTGCAAGCAGGGGCAGCGCTGATGCTATCTGTGTTTATTCCGATTCTGAACCTGTACCTACTGCTCACAACGCCAATTACTCTTCCAGGCAATATTCCTGCTCAATATTTGCCAACCCTAGCGTGGAGTTTCCTAAGCATTATCATTGCTGCCTTAATTGGATACTTTATATTTTGGCGTAAACCCAAGAAACCCTTCTATTTGTGGGTACTCCCACCAGCTTTGTTAGTGGTAGGAGTTTTAGTACTTATCAAATCCTTTCTTCTAAAAGGAAGTTTTAACCTGGGGCTACCGCTAGGTTACTCCCAAATTCTTGCTTTTGAAGTCTGTGCTTTATCAGCACTGATCATGTTGCTTCTGATGAGAGAGTATGGAAAACACCGCCCCTATGCAGGAAAGGTTGCGACGGTGATAGGCGTATTTCTAGGAGGAATAGTAACAAACCTGCTATTATCCGCTCCAGATTCCCATCAGGGAATTACTGATGCAGCATTCAAAACCATTGAAGCAATTTACTGGGGTTTAGGCGCGAGTTGGGCTGTGTTCTTTGTTTTACAATTTTTAGCAGCGCTACTAGGCTGCATAGCAGTATACCTAAGCACTGCTAAGCGACCCAAGTCTGAGCAAGGGGATAACGCATGCCGCGAACGTGCTAAACAGGCGGCTTGGACAGCACGACTCACATTAGCAGTTCCCGCTAGTTTGTTTATCACTGTAACGTTGATGCTTTTGGGGGCGCTTGATCGAGTGGGTTCTCGCTTATTGCCAAAGGAGAACTTTTATACCCCACAAATTGTCGGAATTTTCCTTCCTGATCAAAGTAAAATTTCCTTTTCAGGGCCTGACTTTATTCATGAATTAATTATTGCTGCCGCCTCACCCGCTTTTGGTGTGATAGTTTTGGGAATTTTACTGACCGTACTGATAGCAGCTTGGTCGCTTGTTCCAGTTGCTTGGGCTGAAGTTTCTCCCCCTGAATCAGATAATCAAGTATCTCAGCGGTTTGGAGAATGGCTCACGAAGGGATTTCGCTTAATGGAGCTATGGGGTAACTTCTTTGTTGTCACTATGGCAATTCTATTTCCAATTGCATACGTTTTTTGTATCCTGAACCCCCAGATAAAGGCTAACTTTACGCTCACTGAAGAAATTTTAGGAATATTCGCTACAGTGCTGGTTGCTTCTGCAACTAGCTTACTGGCGTTTCGAGGTCGATTGGATAGGCTATTACGTGGGTTTCGCAGTGTACTCGACATCATACTCGATGTTGATAATTACCTGCGCCTACATCCGTTAGATAATAACCCACGCGCTCGCATATGTGCCCGCTATGTTTCTGTGCTACGCTACCTTTGCAACTGGGAAGATCCACAGGATCATCGAGGATATGATGCAATATTAATTGTGGCTCACAGTCAGGGAACTGTAATTACTGCCGATTTATTGCGCTTTCTCCAACGTGGATCTAAACCTGAAACTGACCCAGCCCTTCAAAAGTTAATTAGTGGCAATCTCCCCATCTACTTTTTCACAATGGGTTGCCCACTACGTCAGCTTTACGGTTTAAGTTTTCCTCATCTTTACAACTGGGCGCGTCACTATGACAAAAGTCCCTGGACGAGGGAACCACATAACCCTCAACATATTGATGAGTGTCAAAAGCCAAATCCAAGGAAGCTGTTAGGGGTAACCCGTTGGGTGAACACCTTCCGAAGTGGAGATTATATAGGACGTTACCTGTGGCGCAGTGATGTGTGCGACTACCAGTGGTGTACGCCTCAAGAAAGACGAAGAGTAAAGGATACTACTTTGGATACTACTTGGACGAGCGATCGCGATCTTCCCGTTCATGTTTCGGAAGATGATACTCATACACGACGGGAGTTCTGTCTGGGGGCAGGGGCGCATACCCATTACTGGGATGGTACATCCGATGCAGTTGCCGCAGAAATAGACCGCTTAATTTACGAAGCCTGTACCGCAAAAGGGAATATAAATCATTCCGTACAACACGAGCGCTGATGGGCAAAGCCTAAACTAAATTACTGATATTCTTGCAAGGTTTACAGAGGTGAAACAATGAATCAATCCTGTAATTATGCGAGAGTCAGTGAAACCCTAGAAACTGGAGTCAATGATGTTTGGTGGCAATTTACGGTAATTTCTCTAGAAATTGAAAACCTACTAGTGAATCACTAAGAATAGTCTGCATGAGGGAATTGTCATGGTAATGGATTTTCAAAGATTTTTTGACGCCTGTAATCCTAGCAACACCATAGACATGGGGAAGGCGGAGGATCAACCCTACTATATCGATTTTGCCTCGGTGCGCGGTGGCAAAATCATTGAGGCACTCAAGCGAACAATCACTCTCCTCTCACCTGATA
This sequence comes from Coleofasciculus sp. S288, assembly GCA_020216575.1. Lineage (GTDB taxonomy): Bacteria > Cyanobacteriota > Cyanobacteriia > Cyanobacteriales > Coleofasciculaceae > JAIUYC01. Next base: position 3,305 of record JAIUYC010000134.1, read on the forward strand.
AACCAACCTGCCAACTGTTTACAGGACATATTGGTTGTGGAAAGTCTACAGAGTTACTCAGGCTAAAAGCGGAGTTGGAGCAGCAGGAATTTCATGTGGTGTATTTTGAGTCTACCCAAGACTTGGATATGGGAGATGTGGATGTGAGCGATATTGTATTGGTGATCGCTCGTCAAGTGACTGACAGCCTAGAGAAGATCAACATCCATCTGCAATCAGACGGTTTCAGAGACTTACTGCAAGGAGCGGCAAACTTTTTGAATACACCCATAGAAGAACTAAGCGGTGAAGTCTCTCTTCCTGGAATTGGCAAGGTTGCTGCCAGTACCAAGGGGATAGAGTTTTCGCTGGCTCAAGGAATTGGTAAGATTACTGCCAAAACGAAAGACAACACTAGGCTTCGTCATCGGTTACGGCAACACTTGGAGCCTCAAACGAATAAAATTTTGCAATCTATCAATGAAGAGCTGCTTGAACCAGCCATAGAGAAGCTAAAGCAGCAAGGGAAAAAAGGACTGGTAGTGATAGTCGATAATTTGGATCGAGTCCATGCTCGACCCAAAACACCAGAACGCTTGCTGCCAGAGTATTTATTTATTGACCGAGGTGAGCAGTTACGGAGACTGGAGTGCCATGTCGTTTACACAATTCCCCTAGCGCTGATTTTCTCAAATGAGAGCGAAACACTGAAGCATCGCTTGGGCGGTGGAATATCTCCTGAGGTATTGCCAATGATACCTGTACAGAACAGAGACGGCAGTGACTATGAACCTGGAATGGTACTGCTACGACAGATGGTTCTGGCGAGGGCATTTCCAGAGGTTGATGTTAATCACCGCCCTGCTCTAATTACAGAATTGTTTGATAGTCCTGAGACTTTAGACCGCTTGTGCCGAGTCAGTGGGGGTCATGTGCGAAATTTGTTAGCGTTTCTCTTCGGCTGTTTGCGAGTACAAAGTCCACCTTGGTCACGGACGTTGCTGGAAAAGTTGATCAGGCAAGATCGTAATCGCTTACTCTTACCAATAGACGATGAGGAGTGGGAACTACTATTTCAAGTCGTGCAACAGCAAAGCGTTAAAGGAGAGAGAGAATACCAAACATTGCTGAGGAATCTTTGGTTATTTGAGTATCGGGATGATGAGGGGTGCTGGTTTGGCATTAATCCAGTTTTGGCAGAAACTTAAAAATATAAGTCTTTGCGGGAGCGAAGCAATTAAATAATCGCTTCCTTCAACTACTCTCAGTCAGCCTTACTAAGAGCTTGAACTAAGCAGCTTTCCTACCGAGAAATTGATTCCTTAGCGGGATGGTAACAGCCATGACTAACCTGCACACACCAGAGGATGACAATGAGCAAGTATTGAACACTTTAGTACGATCGCTCACACTTTCCAGAGGTCGGTTCTCGTTAATCTTGGTTCGCTGCAATTATGCCGATTTGCAACAGGCGATGCAGCAACGACTACGAGAATTATGCTCGTTTGAGATTCGGGAGTTAGTCCTGCCTGAGTCGGCAAAGACGCTATATACAGCCATCAAGGAAGAAATTGGCAACGAACAGCCAGATGCCTTAATGGTCTTGGGTTTGGAGGCGGTGACAGACCTTGATGAGCTGCTGAGTGCCACGAATCAAGTGCGGGATGAGTTTCGTAAAGGTTTTGCCTTCCCGATCGTGTTGTGGGTTAATAATGAGGTGTTGCGAAAGCTGGCGAAGGTAGCACCTGATTTCAACAGTTGGACAGGTATACCGATTCACTTTACAATTACCGCCGTTCAATTGTTGGAGAAACTGAGGCAGAATGCCGAGCGAGTATTTGCTGCCGTTTTGGATGCGGGTGCTAGTCAGTTTCTGTCCAACTGTGCCATTTTGGGTGCTAGCTATCCCTGTGAACTCAGTTCAGCCCTGAGGGATTTGCAAACTCGCAATATCAGGTTAGAGTCAAAACTCGAAGCCAGTGTAGAGTTTCTGCGAGGTCGAGATGAGTATGGTAGAGATCAGATTGATGCGGCTTTAGCTCACTATCAAGAAAGCTTAAAGTTTTGGCAGCATAACAGTCATCTAGAGCGTAACGGCGTTGTGCTATTCCATATCGGCCTGTGCTGGCGGCGTCTTGCTGAACTGGAGCGAACCCAAAAAACGCAACATTGGGAGAAAGCTAGAGGCTATCTCCAGCAAGCCATTGATGTCTTTGAGTCGGCAGGGCGCGTTGATTTTGTAGCCAAGTTTATTACTCAGCTAGGCGAAGTTCTACGATGCTTAGAAGCATGGGAAGACTTGCGAACCCTTGCCCAAAATTCACTGAAACTGCATCAAATCTATGGGAATTCAGTACAACTTGCTCGAGATAATGGCTTTCTGGCGGAAGTTGCTCTTAAAGGATACTGTATCCCCCCTCCAAAAAACTGTATAGAGCAAGCGAATCACTTTGCTCGCCAAGCCTTACAAATCTTGAGTGAAGTTCCTCAGCAAGAGCAACAACAACGTGGCTTATATGAATTACTGTTGGCTCTATCACAACAACATCTAGGTCAATTTCAAGAGGCAATTCTAACTTTAGAAGCAGCTAAAGAGCAAATCAATCCTCAAGACAATCCGCAGCTTTATATTGATATCTTGGGGGAGTTGCGATCACTCTATTTTAAGCAAGGTGAATATTTAAGAGCCTTTCGCATTAAGCAGGAACAACGAGCCATTGAAACCCAATACGGCTTCCGAGCCTTTATTGGTGCGGGGCGTTTGCAGCCAAGACGACAGGCAAAATCTGCACTAGGAGAAGTTGAACCGCAGGAGGCAATAGCTCCAGAAATAGCGGCCTCCGGACGGCAACTTGATGTCAATCGCTTGATGGAAAGAATGGCGCGGAATGACTGTAAGCTAACTGTGATTCATGGTTTCTCAGGAGTCGGAAAAAGTTCAACTTTAACAGCAGGATTAGTCCCAGCCCTCAAACATACAGAAATCGGAACTCGTGAACCCTTGCCAATTGTCCTGCAAGTTTACACCGATTGGGAAAGGGTATTAGGTCAATTTTTAGCAGAAGCCCTTAAGAAAAAAACTATAGATTTATCTATTACTCCCGATTCAGCCGCAGCCATTATTGAACAGGTGCGAAAAAATGAAGAACACCATTTATTAACTGTTCTAATTTTTGATCAGTTTGAAGAATTTTTCTTGGGAAACCCAGATCCAGCGCAAAGAAGGCATTTTTTTGAATTTCTGGATAGCTGTTTAAATATCCCTTATTTAAAGATAATTTTGTCTATTCGAGAGGATTACCTTCATTATTTATTGGAGGGGGAACATCTTGTTAGTTTGAGGGCAATTAGTCACAGTATTCTTGAAGATATTCTTCGTAAAGCAAATCGTCACTACTTAGGCAACTTTTTACAAAAAGATGCAGAATTAGTCATTGAAACTCTAACGAAACGAACTCAATTTTATCTGGAACCTGCTCTCATTCATAAACTAGTTCAGGATTTAGCTGGAGAACTAGGAGAAGTCCGTCCAATTGAATTGCAAATTGTAGGGGCACAACTACAATCTGAAAATATCACCACTTTAGCTCAGTATCAACAAAAAGGACCTAAAGCAAAACTGGTCGAACGATATTTAGAAAAAGTAATTGAAGATTGTGGTAATGACAACAAAGAGATTGCCGATTCCGTTTTATACTTACTAACTGATGAAAATGGTATACGCCCTCTAAAGACTCGAGAACAAATCGAATCAGAATTATCAGTTTTGGTAGAGAAACTTGATAAGTTAGATTTTGTCTTAGAAATTTTTGTTGCATCAGGTCTAGTATTTCTGTTTCCAGAAGTACATACAGAACGATATCAACTGGTTCATGATTATTTAGTCTCATTTGTCCGACCCGAAGACAATGAATTACAGCAAAAACTAGCCAAGGCAAGAGAAAAACTCGTCAAAGAGAGAGAACAACGAAAACTTGCTGAAGCTGAGCTAAACCGCGTAGCAGAAGCTAACCAGAGATTGGCTGAAGTAATTGCAGAACTTGAAAAGGAGAGAGAACAACGAAAGCGTACTGAAGTTGAACTCAATCGCGCTGAAGAGGTACTGGTTGATACTCAAGACAAAATCAAACGGACGATTCACCGAGGTAACACTGGGCTGATTGTGATCTCGTTGCTGGCAACAGCAGTAGTAGCGTGGACTGGCATAACTACACGTCAAAACCTCAAAACAGCACAGGAAGGCACCAGTATAGAGAGAGCAGGACTCAGTGCGTGGCGACAGTTTGAGTCTACGGAAATCAATGCTTTATTGTTAGCTATCAAGAGTGGGCAAGAGTTAAAAAATTTGGTCAAAGACGGGCGTCCTTTAGAAAAGTATCCAGCATTTAGTCCCTTATTTGCATTACAAACAATTCTTGACAACATACATGAGCATAATCAGTGGGAAGTTGCTCAGAATAATGTTAATGATGTGAGTTTTAGCCCGAATGGAGAGCGTTTGGTCACAGTAGCAAAGGATGGAAAGATTAAACTCTGGAATCGCTCAGGACGGCTGTTGAGAACATGGGAGGGTCAGCAGGGAGCAATTTATAGTGTAAAGTTCAGC
>JAIUYC010000135.1 GCA_020216575.1 Coleofasciculus sp. S288
ATAGATAACAGGCGATCAACTTTGCTGCTGTGCGATCGCGCGATCGCATTTTGGCAATTGTCGCAGATCGCCCTTTCTAAAAAACAATCACCCAAATCATAACAATGAAACACTCCGAATGGCTCCGCCTCCAAGCTGAGGGCGACAGGATTGTTGCGTCTTTACGAGGCGATGGGTTCAACTGCCGCAAACAACCACGCCGCTTGTCTTGGTATCTTTGCAAAGGCTCTGTTTCTTACACCTTGACTTGGCTACCAGCACCAGTGCGTGAATGGAGCTTATTACCGAATGATGAAACGCCAAACAGAGTGCAACTTTTAGCTCAAATTCATTCTATTTTGGAGCATCGGGGCTGCGGTCGAATAGCAGACCCATCCCCACATTCAACGCAACGCTTCTGGAATCAAAAGAATTATCCCTGGACACTGGTTAGGTTGTTGCCGAATGCTCAACACTATACGGTTGGTCGCTTCTACAGCCGCACGGAAGCGGAAAATCATAAGCGATTTCTTGGTAAGTGGATGCCTGCTGCTGAATTCGAGGTTATATTTGATTCTGATGGGATGACTTAGCCTACGAGAGGCGATCGCACTTCTAGAATAGTGAGGGAGATTTTGTGTGCGATCAACTGAATCAAAAAAGCCTCAAACTCTAGGTGAGTAAGAGCTTGAGGCTTCTTAAAGGTAAAAATTATCAGATGCGATAGTCGAGAGTGCGGAATGCAGATTACAAAGCTAGCGACAGAGGTAAAATAGTCGGCTTTCCAAAAAGACCATTAGGAATTTTCAACTTTAAATCTTTTGCTTCCACAGGTATATCAAACACAATGGAAATATTTTTCTGCAACCCAGGCTGAACTTCAGTTGCCATGAATTTAGCACTTTTATCTCCTGACATCATTAATGCTGTGCTTCCAGAGGATGATTCACTAAATTCTCGATCTTCCGCATCAACGAGATTTATTCCTGATGAAAATATCGTATGAGTCTTTTTATCATCATTTCTTACTATCAACCGAATAATTACAAATTTACCATCAGCCTTAGTTTCACTAAATGTGTCATTAATGTAATCTTGGTATTCTACCAAATCAACAACATAAGTAAGATTGTTCACTAATGCTGCTGCAACTAGTTTTCCTCTATGGTTAATAGAAACAAGATTTTTGAAACTTGCTATAAACTCTTGTTTTTCTCTTAAAACTCTTTCTTGCTCCCTCTGCTTCGCAAGAACTTGTTGCCTGATTGCTTCCTCACACTCACTAATTTTATCCTGCGCCTGTTGAAAGGCTAGTGTTTCCTGTGGTACAAGCTTCAAAGAAGCTACAGCTTCTGCGAAATGACCACGATTGTATTTATCAATACCTTCTTGAAGGAGAAACACAGCCAATGAATCGCGATACTCAAGCATTTTTTGCTGAGCCTTTGCATATATTTCTGAGCTTTGTGGTATTCCCTCCAAAGTTGAGATTGCTCTCTTAAAATCATGGCTAGCAGCATAATGAGCTGATTGCTCCACCAATCTTCTTTCTTGTTGTCTTTGTTTTTCAATAGTCTGTTGCTTGATTGTTTTCTCGCACTCAATAATTTTGGATTGAGCCTCTGTATATAGTTCAGAAGTTTGAGGTATTTTTCTAAGAAGAATAATTGCTCTTTCCAACTCATTTGCAAGAACATGATTACCCGCTTGTTCTACCCATGTTTTTTCTTGCTGTCTTTGTTTTTCAAAAGCTTGTTGCCTGATTGCTTTCTCGAACTCAATAATTTTTGTTCGAGCTTGAGGATAGACTTGCGTTCCCTCTGGGATACGTTTTAAATCAGCTAATGCTTCATTAAAACGACCATTGTGGTACTTATTATCTGCCTCTTGAAGCAGTTTAACAGCAAGGGCATTGCGGTATTCAATAATTTTTTGTTGAGCCTCTGCGTATAGTTCAGACTTTTGTGGTATTACCTCCAAAGTTGAGATTGCTCTCTTAAAATCATTTTTGCTGGCGTAATTGTCAGCCTGCGATAAGGAATAGCCGTAAAGTTTAACTTGAGTTTGATTTAAAAAAGATTGAATTTTTTCATTTAAATTCCCCATAAATTCTCCTTCGATAAAAGCCAAACAACACTTTAATTAATAGATAACTAAAAAGTGAATATCGAATCTACCGAGAATTTACTGAATCTTGGCTCTATCAATAAAAAGGGCATAGGTGAAAGTACCGAGAAGACCGACAGAGCGATCACAACTAACTAATTTTTCTCCCCAGCGAAGTCGGCACTCTTCTCTGCTGCCCTAAGCTACCTACTTATCCAAGCTGTTTGAATTGTTGCAACAGAGTATTGTGGCGAGATTCAGGTCACGGAACTCCGTGACCTGAATCTGAGGATGCATGAATCTTCAGGGCTTTGCAAGATTGACGGATTATTATGCCTTATTCTAAGACACAAATTTTTGATGATTTGTGATAATTCTATTGACATTACCAACCAATGAGGCTGTTATAATAACGACATAACAAAAAAAAGAGCCAAGCAATTGTCATTTGCTTGGCTCGGTGCAGAAAACTAAATTAGCTGGTAGATGCGCCTGTAAAGAGCAACCCTTTTATTGAAGAGTGATAAGGATGGCAACCGCACACTCAATCAATTCAGGATTCTCGATATGGACAGGGGCGATAGATAACACCAGCAGGGCGCTGATGAGCAGGAGGAAAAACAACTTATTTCTTCTGTTCATCGGTTTTGCATTTTTATCCTCATAATAGAACTGTCTACTAGCTTATCTCACAAAAGCTGTACTCGTAAAGCTGCTGAAGCGTTGCAACCAATGTTCTAGACTGGAATGGCGATAATCCAGTTAGAGAAAGGGAACATACGATGCGACTGTCAAGAATGCTTTTCGTCACCCTGCGGGAAGACCCAGCAGAAGCGGAAATCCCCAGTCACAAACTACTACTCCGCGCAGGCTACATTCGTCGCATCGGTAGCGGGATTTACGCCTATCTCCCCTTAATGTGGCGCGTACTGCAAAAAGTCTCCCAAATCGTGCGCGAGGAGATGAATGCCACAGGTGCTCAAGAATGTCTGCTACCCCAGTTGCAACCCTCAGAATTGTGGAAAGAGTCGGGACGCTGGGATACCTACACCAAAGCCGAAGGCATCATGTTCGCCTTCCAAGACAGGCAAGAGCGAGAAGTGGCACTCGGTCCCACCCATGAAGAGGTTATCACGACGATCGCTCGTGACATGATTCGCTCCTACCGCCAACTGCCTTTAAACCTGTACCAAATTCAAACCAAATTCCGGGATGAAATTCGCCCTCGCTTCGGACTGATGCGCGGTCGGGAATTCATCATGAAAGACGCCTACTCCTTCCATACCGATGAAGAGAGCCTGAAAAAGACGTATCAGGATATGTACCAAGCGTACAGTAATATGCTGCGTCGCGCTGGTCTGAAATTCCGACCTGTAGAAGCAGACTCCGGGGCAATTGGCGGTTCGGGTTCCACCGAGTTCATGATATTGGCAGAAGCGGGAGAAGATGAGGTTCTCTACACCGAAGATGGTCAGTACTCTGCCAACGTAGAAAAAGCAGTATCCTTACCACCCGATGCCGAACCCTCACCGTTTACCACCTACGAAAAACGCGACACCCCCAACACCCCAACCATTGACTCCTTGTGTGAGTTCCTGAAATGCTCACCCACCCAAATCGTGAAAAACGTCCTCTACCAAGCCGTCTATGACAATGGCATGACGGTACTCGTGCTAGTGAGCATCCGAGGCGACCAAGATGTGAACGAGGTGAAGCTGAATAACGAGCTGGTGAAACTGGCAGAGCAGTACAATGCCAAAACCCTCCTCTCGCTAACCGTACCCGATGCCGCAGCTCAACAAAAATGGGCATCGAAACCGCTACCTCTAGGCTACATTGCCCCAGACCTCGCAGACGATTACATCAGAATCACCCCCCCTAACCCCCCCTTACTAAGGGGGGGAACAGGAAGCGGGGAAGTTGCGCCCTCAGTAACGGGGGGAACAGAAGCAAGTCCCCAGTCCGGAACCTCCCCCCTTGATAAGGGGGGGACGGGGGGGGTCATCCCTCAATTTTTGCGGTTGGTGGATAAGACAGCCATTGAGCTGAAAAACTTCGTCACCGGTTCCAACGAATCCGGCTATCACGTCGTTGGGGCGAACTGGGGCGACCAATTCCAGTTACCGAAATTAGTGGTCGATGTAAGGAAGGCTAAAATAGGCGATCGCGCCATCCATAACCCCAGTCAAACTCTCCAAAGCGCACGCGGTATCGAAGCAGGGCATATCTTCCAATTAGGAACAAAATACTCCAAAGCGATGGGTGCCACCTACACCAGCGAGTCAGGCGAAGAACTTCCTCTCTATATGGGATGTTACGGTGTCGGAGTGTCGCGTCTTGCTCAGGCAGCTGTCGAGCAATCCTATGACAAAGATGGAATAATCTGGCCTGTTGCGATCGCACCTTACCATGCCATCATCACCGTTCCCAATGTCAGCGACCAACAGCAAATGGAGGTAGCCGAAAAACTCTACACCGAACTCAACCAAGCAGGTATCGAAACCCTCCTCGATGACCGCGACGAACGCGCTGGTGTTAAGTTCAAAGATGCCGACTTAATCGGGATTCCCTACCGGATTGTAACGGGGCGATCGCTCAAAGACGGCAAATTAGAAGTTGTCGAACGAGCCACCAAAAAATCTCAGGACATTCCCCTGGATGAAGTAGTATCCACACTGAAGCAGTGGATTGACGCCGCTGTGCAATAAACATTTCCGGCAGATCCCCGACTTCTGAATCCAATTCATGTAGCAGCATCAGGGTTTCAACAAAGAAGTCGGGGATCTGAGTGGTCTTTTCAGTACAATGTCACTCCAACTCGAACGAGCTGAAAAACTTTTCAGTATCACTTGATAACTCTTGTTCCCTATCTAAGGGTGTTTCTGTCACTAACTGGTATAATCGTGATCCTACTAGGTAAGCTCTGTGAATGACTGCTGTTTTTCCAGGAATTTCGATCTTAAACTCCCGACCCGGATAGTTACCTAAACGAATTTCTTCCTCATTCACCAACCTAACGTTTCTATCCGCGACGAACGCGCTTCTCAGGCTATCTAGAAGTACCTCCGGAGGTAACTCAACCACAGCGCTAGGGAAATCATTATAGGAAACTAAATAGGTGATACTGCCTTCCTCTTGGGAGGCAGTGAAACTATAGAAATCAATTGATCCTATGGCGCTCTCCTGAGTTTGTTTTTTCGGTGTAGGCGTAACAGGCATCAGGACAGTAAAGCCTCCCTGCGAATCGGAAAATGGTTGCCATTGTGACTGCGCTACTTGAACAGACGGTTCCGCCTGAACGGGCATCATGATGGGATACCCACTCACTAACAGACCCCACAGAAGCGATCGCAACAAAACTTGGGTTTTCATTAATTTTTGTACCTTTCCTAAGGGAAGCAGTTACAGCGTTACAACCTAGAGGAGAGGACTGGCAAAAGCCTCTCAACTACTGCTGCATGATAATCAATTCCAGCTAAGTTTTCAGCTAAAGTGTGATTGATCTCGGTTAACTATCTGCACCATCTAAGGTAGCGATTCAGCCTAGTTCTTATGGAATTGTTAACTATCCTACTATCTGCCTTACTCGTTATTGTCTCTCCCGTCAACGTTGCGATCGACAATGTAGTCGAAAGTGCGCTTCGCTCTCGTTTGGATAAAGTGGAGGAACTGCAAGTCCGCGTTGACAACACTCCCAACTACCAAGTCGTGCAGGGGAAGGTCGAGCGAGTGCGAATTGCAGGTCGAGGGGTATGGCTGACGCCAGAGATTCGGATTGATACTTTAGATGTAGAAACTGACCCGATTAGCGTTAACTTACAGCGTCTCAGGCAGGGCGGGCGGGAGTCACCCCGAGCCTCTCTGCGACAACCCGCGCAAGCTGGGGTAAGTTTAGTCTTAACCGAGTCGGATATCAATCAAGCTTTACACTCACCCGCTATAGAGGCGCAATTGCGACAGTTTGTGCGTCGTTTGGTGAGGCGTTCGACTGAAGGGTATGAATTTCTCAACCCACGGGTAGAGTTTCTAGACAACAACCGCATCCGTTTTCAGGTGGACGTGCGGGAAGGGGAAACTCAGCCGCAGCCAGTTATAGTAGAGTCAGGGATAGGCGTCACGGCTGGACACAGCTTGCAGCTAATTGAGCCAGCCATATCGATTAATGGAATAGCACTTCCACCACAGGTGGTAGAAGGATTCGCGAGGGGGGTAACTAATCGCTTCAATCTCCGCACCTTGGAAGAGGCAGGGATCACCGGACGGCTCTTAGACTTAGAGGTAAGCGATCGCGAGTTAAAAGTAGCTGCATTTGTTCGAGTCGAGCCATCCAACTAGGCGTCTGCACCTCTTAATTAGGGCGCATCGTCCGCAAACACATCCAATTCATCTGTAGTCTAAGAATTCTCTAGGAGGGTTCTTAATTATGCAAGACCAACAACAAGCTCGTCGCATTCCTGTAGGTATCATTGCCGGTCTTTCTGCGGCGTTGGTAACAGCAGGGGGTGGAGCTGCTTGGTGGGCGTGGAATTCCATGTTGTCTTCCACGACACCGCCAGCGCCAACGACGGCTCAATCACCCAAACCTGCACAGCCTCCAACTGAGGAAAGGGTTCAAGTCTATTGGCTCAATAATGTCAATAATAAGATTGAGGTCGTTCCCAATGCGATCGCACTAGAGGATGCCGACGAACCCAGCGAAATTTTAGAGGGCGCATTTAAGCAGCTATTAGCCGGACCGGCCGATCCAGCCTTCACGTCAACTATTCCAAAAGGCACAAAGCTGCGGGAGGTGGCTTTGGAACCCGATGGCGTTCATGTAGATTTATCTAAGGAATTCACAGATGGAGGCGGTAGTGCCTCAATGACGGGTCGTGTAGCGCAAGTTCTGTACACAGCAAGCACCTTAGATCCAGGGGCTAAAGTCTGGATTGAAGTGGAAGGGAAACCACTAGAGGTTTTGGGCGGCGAGGGTTTAATGTTAGAGCAGCCACTGACTCGTGAAACGTTTGACGAAAACTTTGAACTTTAGGGGTTTGAAGGTAGAGCGAACAGGGATTACTCCTTATGAGCTAAGGTGAAGTCCCGAAAATGGCGGGCTTGTTGCTCGATTCGCGTAGCGAGGCGATCGCAAACCAGATTGCACAGCTCAAAAATCAGCTCATCTTCAACTTTGTAGTAAGCCGATGTGCCTTCAGAGCGACGGCTGAGAATACCGGCTTGTAGCATCACTTTCAGGTGTTTAGACACATTCGCCTGGCTAGTTGCCGTCGCATCAACTAACTCTTGGACGCATTTCTCCCCATCGCGCAGCAAATTTAAAATTCGCAGGCGCATCGGCTCACTCAAAATACTGAAATACTCAGAAACTTGTTGAACTACCTCTTGTGGCACGGTGCTTGCTGTTGGCATCGATGTAACCGGAAGTAAGTGATCCCCAATTTTACCAGCTATTATTGGTCGATTGATGACAATGAAGCAATCATTGCTCCGGGTTGATGCGCATCAATGGTTGACCATACTCAACTGGCTCCCCATTCTTTACCAAAATTTCCATTACTTGTCCAGAGACTTCTGCTTCAATTTCATTCATGAGCTTCATCGCTTCGATAATACAAACGGTTTGACCGCGACGAATGCGATCGCCCATTTCCACATAAGCAGCGTCATCCGGACTGGGGGAGCGGTAAAACGTCCCCACCATCGGTGACTTAATTTCTTCCCATCGGGAGTCTACCGTTGGAGATGTTGGTGCAGGTGCTGGGGCTGTATCTCTGGTTGTTACATCGGGGACGGCAGG
>JAIUYC010000136.1 GCA_020216575.1 Coleofasciculus sp. S288
CAAGCTCGTGCTGGTTTATCGTAAAACGTGAAAATATCTCCATACGCAAGATTTGCATTTTGATGATGAAGCCAATGCCGTTCGGGAGTGGTTATACACAAGAATTTACAGATGCGCCTAATTAGGTCGGGCGTTTTCCATTTGCGAAGGGAAGCATGCCTCCACAGAACATGGAGTTCAGCCAATAAGAGTCCCAGAATCGTCCCTAAAGGAGATAAGTGCCAGAACCCGGGAATGAAAATAATATAAGGAAGAAAACTCAGAAATCCAAAAATCAGCGCGACTGGTTTTTTCTTGATGACAGCATAGCGAATGAAGCTACGATTCTGTCCGTGATGAATGACTGAATGATATTTTCCAAAAGCATGTTCAGGTACGTGATAGAAGAACGTAGAGATAAAATCTCCCGAAAGTAGTAAAAGGAATGCCACTAAAGCTGTGTTCAGAACTTCCACTATGAACTCCTCACAACTTCAAAGTAACGCTACCGAAGCAAAGTTAAGTTCTACTAAGCTTAAGGTTAAATTTAAGTTTTGATGGAGCAGTCATTAGTTGTTTTTAGTAGCAAGCTGGATAAGACATCACATTGTTCGGTATTAGTTCCTGAGCGCTCACCAAAAGCCAGGTTTATTGACTTCTCTCAGTATCGCTTGAGTAAGCTCGGCTTTACTTAGTTGATTGAAGACACAAGAGAATCCGTGGGCTGAATGCAAGCCTTCACAACTTATTCACATGCAGACAGTAGACTGGACTTACTTAAAAGACTAGAGCTTCTACTCTTCCCCCTTGAGAGAGGGGGTTTCTTTCAGGGAATACAAGTATTGGGTAGAAACAAGCTGGCATCCTATCCGTGAAGATTCGCGACAAGGAAGCGATCGCAGTTGATACTAAAGTTTATAACCTACAATAAGTCAATTTAACATTACTTTCGCTACGTAAAACTTCTGCCTTTAGATATAGCGGTTCTCAGATGATTGAAGTACGGACGGGTTTATCGGATTGAGTTGTGGGAAGCAGATATCTCGGTGAAACCCGCCCCTACGACTCCTGAATCTAGGTGTACTCCACGAGGATCGAGAATCGCTATAGATGCGTCAGTTCTTGCTCAGTTAAAGCATCCCTTGTAACTCTTCGGGAAATTTTTTGCTGTAACTTGCGCGACGCTGCATAAATTCACCTGAGCTTCACCCATTAGAGAAATAGAAGAGAGTGAGCCAACCATGGTGCCTCTCAGTACTCAGAGTTGAACAATTCTCAGAAAGCTTTACACTATGAAACTGCGCTATCGCGGCAATTTTTACGATGACTCACATTGCCAAACTCCTAAAACCTATGAAGCTGAAATCACTGCTAAGTTTCGTGGACAGACTTATCAACTTCGCTGTCCGCTAGAGCAAACTGGCTCTCAACTGTCTGTGAATCTGAAGTATCGTGGCATCCCTTACACACTCAAGCAAGCTCCTGCCCCGGAGTTGCCAACACCATCAAAAAACAACAGTATCAATCCAGCATTCGGATAGTTCAGGTGTTTTCAGCCAGCCATGATATGAGTTTTCAAAAAAACGTTGAAATGGAAATTATTCTCTGTTCCAAGCTAACTATTGGATTATCAGATACTTGCCTGAAGAAGATAATTGACTCAATGAAACTTGCGATCGCAATCACAATGATGTTTTCCCAACCCGAAGCTTAAAGAGGAGAGTAAAAACATGCAAAGCTACTCTTCATCCGTGCGGCAGTCACTCCCACCCATGCAGCAAAACTGCTTAAATCAGGCTAATGCTGTTAATAACACCCTTGTAGGTTCTTTTGTAATCTTTCTTCCTAGCTGTCTGGTTTTAGGGGCAGTCTTATATAAGAAGTACTGTACTTATCGCACTACCGTGCTGTATCAGCAAATTCAGACTTTAGAGAAGTTGTGGCGAATTAGTCCAAAGCCATAAACGGCTAGCGCCAACCTTCACATCCCCAGATGTATAACCTTTCTCGGCTCTTCTGGGATACATCTAGATTCACAATTCGTAGGGGCGGGTTTCACCGAGATATCTACTTCCCACGGCTCAATCCAATAAACCCGCCCGTACTCCAATCAGGTGAGAACCGCTATATAGCCAGTCTAAATCATTCGTGAAATAAGATTATCGTCTTCTCTAATACTTAGAATTAGCTCAAAGGCTTTCTCCTTCAGACTTCAGACTCCTGACTCGGAGATTCCTTACTCCACCTTAGTTTCACAATTCATTATAAGATTATCCCCACCCCAGAAGAATGCTGAGGGTGGGGATTCTAGTATGGCTACTCTTAGAAAAGCCTTCTGTTGAGTAGTCTAGTGCAGCGTGGCGCAAATAACTATCCAGTTGAAAAAGTTTAAAAAACTTACTGTACAAGCTCTCTTTTATAAAAGCCCTCTGCCCTGGAGCCTTCTTGCACTAGGTTGTTTGCAATGATCGAATAAGATTGTAGGCGAAGGGAAGCAGAAGTTGCCATCCTATTTGTTATCTGGCATTCCCAATAAAAATGAACACCATGAGCTATCTCTTAAGAATTTTACCCCTTACCTTATCCGTACCACTCTTCTTAACCCTAAGCTTACCTGCTCTGGCTCAACCAGAATTAGAAAACAGGAACACTACTTTACCAGAAAGTATCATTTTTCAGGAGAATTTTGAACCCCCCGGTAATGGGAAACCAGAAGATACGAGTGGTGCAGGTTCCCGTGATGGGCTTCGATGTTCTCCAGACGAACAACCGATTCGACCTTTAATGCCAAAGCGCAACTATGGATTGACATTGCAGGAACATCCGCCCATCTTCGTTTATCTGCCCAAAACTTCAGCTAAGCAAGTGGTGTTGGCGTTCCGAGATGAAACAGGAGAGTCTTACGAAAGAGCATTCTTACCCATCAATGCTCGGACTGGAATTGTTAGTTTTACCCTGCCTAATGAAAAACCTCCATTAGAAGTGGGTAAAAATTACCAGTGGTCTTTAGCCATTGTTTGTGGCGAAACTGTACAACCAGACGATCCGATATTTAGAGGTTGGGTGCAGAGGGTGGCGCGAACGCCTGAGGCAGAAATCGAGCTGAGGCAGAAATCTGCCATTGAACAGGTGGCGTGGTACGGAGCAAACGGGTATTGGTATGACATGCTCCTAGCAATGGTGCAAGCGAAGCAGATGCACCCAGACGACGTCAACCTTACAAAGCTGTGGGAGGAGGTTTTGGAAAGTGCAGGACTGAGTGCGATCGCCTCTGACGCGAAAATGTCAGCTTCGTAAGCTCACCCTGCGGGCGGGAAAGCTACATCGACAGCCCCTAACCCCTTCTCCCAGCTTAAGAGAAGGGGAACTAAAGTTTTACTCCCCCTGCTTCCCCTGCTTCCCCTGCTTCCCCTGCTTCCCCATTCTCCATTCCCCATTCCCGCAACATCTTCTCAATCAATACTTGATTTTCTTGGCTTTCGGATTGTTTGAGATATTCAATGGCAATCTGCCCCGCAGCAGGTTGCTCCCGGGTTATGGCAACGAGCAACTCGACTGTTTGACAAAGTTGAATTTTCTCTAACTGCCTACTGGTAACAATCGGCAAGACGATCGCCGCCACGACTAAGGCGATCGCTGGCGGGACGACAGGAATCCACCAGCCCTGTAAAAAGACAAGGTAGGCAATTCCCGTCAATCCTCCCCCAATATGGACGATGGCAATAACGAGTGATTTAAACGACTTCACTTGCCAACTTAATGCCGCCCCCACCCCAGACCAAAGCAAAATCCAAAGCCACTCGACGGATTCAGACCAAACCCGCAGCATCGCTCGCCCCTCCAATGCCGCACTCAAAATTTGGCTAGTAATATTAGCATGAATTGTCACGCCTGCCATTTGTTGCGGGGAACCAAAAATGCGATGGCTGTATGGCACTTGAAACAAATCGTTGATACTTTCAGCTGTTGAGCCAATCAGGACGATGCGATCGCGCACCTTTTCTGAAGGTATCCGATTGGCTAATAAATCACTGAGCGAAACGCTCTGAAACTGTTTCTTAGTACCATGATAGTTGAGTAAAATTTGATACCCCCCCGCATCAGCTCGCACATAGCCCCCGGAATTAGGTTGAAAGGGAATTATCACTGTTTTCCCTAACTGCATGTGATGGGGACGATTGACAAGAGGTTGAGGGGTGATCCCTTCAGCTTCTAAGTAAAGTAGAGCGAGTTGCAAGCCTAGATTGAGGCGCAATCCAGTTTTTGGCGATCGAACAGAAAGCAAAGCACGGCGCACCTTACCATCTCCATCCAAAACCTGATCGGCAAGAGCAACCTGACCCAATTGGGCTAAAACCGGAGGTGGAGCAACTTGGTTTCCCACTCCCTTCTCAACGCCAATCAAATTCGGAGTAGTTTTAAACAGTTCTACTAATTCCTGATAGCCAGGCTCTACTGGCAAATCTCGATACAAATCTAGCCCAATGGCTCTAGGGTTGTACTGTTTTAAAGTCTGGATGGCTTGAACCAGCACCCGATCCGGTAGTGGAAACTGACCAATTTGCCGAAGATCGGGTTCGTCAATGGTAATAATCACAATTCGAGGATCAATTGCTGCCGGAGGACGTGCCTGAAAAAATCGATCCAGCAGCGTCCACTCCATCCCCTGTAGCAGCCCGGTAAAACGCCAAAGAAGCACTGAACCGGCAACTCCCCCTGCAATTAGAGCAATCCAACCTTTGCCGAGACGTAGGTTTTGGGCATTTCGTTGACAGGTTTTCCGCGCTTGGGCTAAGAGTTGATGAGCTTGCTGGGCAGCGAGTAGAGCGAATTGCGCTTTTTCTCGTTCAATTTGTCTTGCCTGTTTTTCTGCCACTAAATCGCTTTCAATTTCTCGTTTGGCGAGTTTCTGACTTGCCGCAAGGAACCGATAATCCAAGTCAGAGAGCTTCTTATTTTCTGACCAAGCTAGCGCTTCCTGCAATGCCATCCCCCGTAGAAGTTGGGATTCATCTTGCTGGTTAGAAGCAAGCCAAGCCTTAATATTGGGCGCGTAGGGACGTAGATTCTCCAATTGTTGACGCACCCATTCCGAGTTAAAGACCGCTTGATAGATACGGTTTTTTACCTTTAAGTGTCCCTGTTCGTTAACCACCAAACCCGACAATAGTAGTTCAATATGTTCTCGACTGTCATCGCTTGGCACGTCCTCCTGTGCTAAAATTTGTTGATAGATTCCCAATAATCGCCCCGCTATTTGCTCGTTACCCAAGAGGCGATTGCGAATTGTCCGTAAATGCTCGGGTTCATCCTGAGATTCCCATTTGTGGATGATGCGCGACCTGACCAAATTTTCCACCCAAAATGCTTCTGTCCCACGCGCAATAGTGAGACCATCACTCGCTCTATTTTGACTCGAACGCATCACCAATTGACACAGTTTTTGAGTGAGAAAGGGCTGTCCTCTCGTCCAAGCTAAGATTTCTTGGAGAACCGTTCGTGCATTTCCCTCTTTAACGTCTAATCCCTCAACCAAGGGCTGGATTTTATCTATGGTAAAACCGTCCAACTCTATGGCTTGACCAATATTAAAGGGAGTACGCTTTTTATCTTGAATTAAATCGGATGGTGTGGCAACTCCAAAAATGGCAAACGTAATGCGGTGGTATTCAGAATCAATCGTTCGCTGGTTATAGCAGAACCTGATCAGTGCAAAGAAGTCATCAACCGGAAAATTGAGATTGAGGATGCTCTCAATCTCATCAATGAAGATAAAGAGTCTTTCGCTAGGGAATTGGACGAGGAGAACCTCAGAAATAAATCGGCTCAGTCGATGGAGTAACGAAATATCCTCCTGCTGTTGCCACCAGGCCTTTAAGTTAACTTTTCCTAACAGCTTGAACCCCGACCATAACTCCGCCACCACTCCCTTATACCATTGAGCCGGAGTAATAGTTTCGCTCCCAATATTAGTCATATCGATCGCAACGCATCTAAACCCATCTTGTTGGAGGCGATGCTTCATCCTAACAAGTAGCGAAGATTTGCCCATTTGCCGGGAGTTGAGGACGTAGCAAAATTCGCCAGCTTTCAGGGCTTGATAAAGTTCCAGATCGGACTGTCGCTCCACATACCTCGGAGAATCACTGGCTAGACTACCACCAACTTGATAGTTGTAACGAGTCATTTAATAACTAAATAATATTAGGATTGTTGCTGAAGCTCGCTCTCCAGTCAAAAAGACAAGAGCGTATCAGATTTACCTGATTATTTTAATAAAAACTGGGTTTCATAAGAATATTAAATTTCCATCACTAAAAAATTGGAAAGTAATAGTTTTAACAATTTCATCAGAAAAAAAAGTAGGAAAAGTAGGAAAAGTAGGAAAAGTAGGAAAAGTAGGAAAAGTAGGAAAAGCAGGAAAGCACACGCCTTACCGTTGAGAAGAGTATCTATAGCGAGTCTAAATGATTTGTAAAATTCTTTGTTCTCTTTCTGGCGTGTTCTCTGAACCTGGAGTGGTAACCTGCGGCAAGCCGCTCCGTGTCTACGTTATTGTTCACAACTCAAATAGACTATGGCGGCTCTCACATGATCGGAGTACGGGTGGGTTTATTGGATTGAACCGATAAACGCTATAGTATCTAACTGAGTTTATCCTGAGTTAACGATGAATTCTCCCTGAAATTATTAAATATTTATCTCAGCTAAATAACAGAACCTATTCACTAATTATTAGGGGAAATTCTTTTTCTGCTCAGCGAATCTTCAGAAATCAAACTTAGTATTACAACTGTCAACGAGAAATTGCACTCAGTAACTTCTATTCAGAGTTCCAGGTGGTTGAGTTATGAAAAACTTAGTTTTTGGTACGGTTTCCGCTCTTGTATTGGCTGGTACTGTTATGTCTACTATCGTCCCTCCAGCCCAAGCACAGATGAGTTTCAACTTTAGCGCTCCTTTTATTGCTGATTCTGGCCTTATCGGAGCTAGTGGCAGTCAACACTTTATCACTGTAGCCGTCACAGGACATCCCTTGACTGATTTAATGATTACTCTACCCAATGATATGCGGGTTCTAGAAGGGATAAAAATTACAGATCAAATGGGCAAAGAGGTAGCCGCCAATGTGGCAGTTAGTACCGGCAGCATAACGATTAACTTCCCCCAACCCGTAGCCCCTGACAATTTCTTAAAAATAACGCTGAGTGGCGTGAAAATGGACAGAGCGGGAGGAACAGCGATTTATCGAGTTAGTGCGATGAAAGAGGGATTGGTGGGACAAATCCCCATTGGTACGGCAATTGTTCGACTCCGCGAGACAAGTAACTAGTCCCAGTCCTTTGGAAGTCAAACGTCAAAAGTCTTTTGAGCGTAAGACGTTCAACCCGAACACTGGGTAACTAATCACTGTTCAGTGACATCAAGCTCATCCCCCGCCTGAAGGTTGGGGGATTTTGCATTTGTAGAAGGATTAAAGGATTTCGAGCTTTCCCAAGTCTTTTGTTCAGCTCAGCTAATAACGCATGTCACGATGAATTCCACAATCTCTATATCTCCCAAGAAAATTTTCCAAGTCTTAACCTTCGTAGTCTTTTGTCTGATTGTTTTCAGTCTTACTGGAAATTTCTCGCTCATCTGCCTGCCAAGATGCGGCGTTTATTTCTATTATCGGGTGCAATCTACATCGGCGGTGCCATCGGGGTGGAACTTGCTCATGGGTACTACTTAAACTTCTACGGGTTTGAATTGCTTAGCGCCCCTTTGGATCGCTTATTTGTTGGAAGTCCCTAACACGAGAGCAATTCCTCTGTTCGCTCGATATAACTATCTGCTGATTTGATTTGTTCTGATGCTTCTGGAGCTAAAGCACTGAGTTCGCTCACTAATTGTTCTTT
>JAIUYC010000137.1 GCA_020216575.1 Coleofasciculus sp. S288
GAATTTTAAAGGTATAGTCTTTAGCTCCCTCGGATTGGCTTTTTCTGGGCTTGGCTTCCTCGGATTCGGTTCCTTTGAACTGAACACAGATTCTTTCCTTCGGTTGCTTGCAATGTTTCTTGTGACGCTTCTTAATTTTTGGCAACTCTGGATAAATCCCATTTTCCGGGCTACAAGGATTTGATGTATCTTGAGACTGAATAGACCAATACAAGTCGCCCGAACTATGAAACAGAATTGGGTAAGGTAATTCGTTGTACAGAGGCAGTTGAGTCAGTCTATCTAGTTCTGCTTCCAGCTTCTGGGGGTCATCTTGTAATTCTGGAAGAACACTTATGTGACCTAGAAACTGTAAGTATCGCTGTCGGGTTGGGTCTCTTCCCTTGGGAAGTCGGCTTTTTAGCTGCTCTGATAGCCGCTTAATTTCTACTTCTTTTTTGTCTAGACGCTCGGAAAGCTCGTTGAGATTTTGGTCTTCTTCGCTAACTTGAAGATTATTGATAAGTAGATGATTAATAGCACGACGACTGAGAGAATCTGTAGCCGTCTTGTCATGCCTTTTTAATAGAATTCCCATTAGATTTTGTGGCTTGCTGCCTTGCTGATTCAGCTCCTGTATTGCCTCTTCCCGAATGGTATGAGCCTTAGCTCGAATCTTATCTGGATCAAAATCAGTAGTTGCTGACAACTCGAATTCGCTTTCTACTGCCTGCAACCAACGCTGCTTGCCCAGTAGTCGAAGCTGTCGTTGTTGCTGTAAGGCTAACCAGGACTTATAGGTGTCACAGGAAATCAACTCAGCGGAAGTGTAAAACCGACTTGGTAGTCCCGCATATTGCGGATTTTCCTTTAGGGGATTGAGAATTTCTGCTACCGCTTTGCGAGTAATATCGCCCTTTTTCTGCCACTCCGGGAACTGGGGATGTTGAGCAATCTTTTCTAGCAGTTCATTGACGAAAAGTGTGTATTTCTCCATCCATTGCCAAATGTCTCGACGTGTCTCCTCACTGGCACAAAGACGGCATTGAATCGTAAACATTGACATATCCATGATGGTAGACACCCCCAAGAGTCAGGACTCAGCTCGCCCCTGCTACCCAGCGCGAACTGAGGATCGAAGCTAGCAGGGCGATGGCAGCCCAAATGGATTTTACAGATGAGGATATCATAACTCTGTATCTTGTCACTATGACAAGTCACTTGGCTATGAGTATTGCTCCAAAATCTCCTGCTCATGGACACTGGGATGCGTTAAAGACGTACTTCCAGCCCCTTGGTGAGCAGCTAATGGAACTCGATGAGTTTCTTAAACATTGGAATGTATCGCGTGAGGAGCTAGCTTTTATCTGCGATTGCTCTCTCACAACGGTGAATCATTGGTTCTCACAAGGTGAGCATCGTCGAGTACCGAGTGAGAAGCACAAGCAAAGACTGGCGATCGCGCATCACATTTGGACTACAGTCGAAACTGAACCCGAGTATTTGCAGATTCTCAGGGAAATGTACAACAAGAATCGCAGACGGACTCGATAGCCTGAAAAATATCTTGTCATTTGGCAAGAATTTCTTGTCAGTGTGACAGATTTAGGTTTACTCTTCTTGCCACTGGACGGCATTACCTCGTTCTCCTTGACGAGAACAGTTCCCCCGCCACGTTACCAGTTGCAATTGTGCCTTTGGTGACGTAAGGTCTCTACAAAAAGAGTGTGTGATGCGATTTGATAAGATCGGATTTCATAGTCATTCAATGACATAACATGGGAATGACTTGGTGGGAGTATAGATTCATATTTTTCAGAGGCTACATCGTCTCTTTTTTCTGGAGAAACAATTCCTTCCCACATGAGTTTGGAGTACCGATGAGAAGGCCAAGATGATGGTTCGAGAAGCTTTATAGCACTGGTAAAATCATTAGATAGCTGTGCTTTAATTTCTAAAATCAGTGGGTGAGAAAGAAAATTAGAACTTTTATTTTGTAAGAGGAGTTCTACTTCATGGTAACGTCCTAACTCAATAAGGCATGAAGCGTAGCAACCAAAAATAGGAATAAATGGAGAACGAGATAGAGCAAAGGGTTTAACAAAATTTGCTGCTTCTGAAGGATTGGTAGGAGATAGGAACCAAGCAACAGATGCATCGCACTCATTCACAAGACTTACTGCCTAATTCTCGTGCTTTTCTTGCCCGTTCTAGCCGCTTTTCCTTTGCTATTATTTGCCGCTTTTTCATTGAAGTAAACTTCATGCCGCAGCGCTTACAGTTCCCCTCTTCCCACTCCGATGGCAGTGGGAGTTTCTCATCACAGGCAGGGCATCGTGATATCAGTGGCAGTTGGTGTTTCTCACACTCTTCTGTTGATCGGAACTGCCAATGGATGCGGTGATAGGGAGCTTCACGATAACACACTGCACATAGGCGAGTTGAGCGAGTCACCATTAGCACACCCTTTGGCGGACACAAGGCTTCAAGCTTGTTGACTTCCACACCAATGAGCTTACTCATCGCCTGTAATTCTCTCAGAGTTGGGCGGGGATTAAAGCGAAACTTCTCCCAGCGAGATAGAGCAGTACCAATCCCTGCTTTTCTGCTCAAACTACTGGGAGCAGATACGCTTATAATTTCCTGACGGCGAAAGCGTCCGAAGTAGTGGCTGATGCTTTCTCCTTCAAACGGCTCAAGATACCAGGGTGGATGTTGGGGGGCTTCAGTTTCCATAAGCAACGACACAATCAGGCTCGAAGCACAGACGCATCAATGGGAGTTCTTCTCGTTACCAGTATCCGATCGAGATTAGACACATTCAACTGAGTATCAGAATTCTCCAACATATAAATCGCAATTTGGCGAAGGCATTCGTAAAGTGGCTCAGCTTGTCCATTACTCTTGTTAAAGAGAGAGTCGCACAACCCAGAGATGGAGGCTAAATTGAGTCGCCGCTTCAAAGGTACAAGAACTTGCTCCTCCCAACTGGCAACCATTTGAACTGTCTCTTTCTTGGAGAAAGCAACAAATTCATGACAATCGAGAAACGTATTGTAAATATCCGTATATCTTTTACTTTGGCGACTGAGAATCTCATCTAAGTACAATGAACCTGCCGGAATTACGGCAATTTTTGAGGCACGAGCCATCTCAACCAGTTCATTGAAAGATTTGTAGGATAGATAGTGCGCGTTCCCAACAATGAGTAACTTAACACTAAATGCCTTGAGCGTTGCACATGTGCGCGATCGCAAATTTCTCAAGGAACCGACTCCAGCCAGAGGATGCCCCAAGGCGGTCAGTATTGATAGAAACAAGTCAGTTGGGGCACCGTATTGCTTGACTTCTGCATAGACGACTGGCATGGGAATGGCTTGCAAAACTCCCCGCCTAGTGACGAGCTGCATTCGATAAAATTGACAAGCTTTCCGTAAATCTGCACCATTGAGTGCTTTGATATAGCCACTGCATCTGGCATCTCGTTGCCTGTTGAACCACTTGAACAAAGCTTGATCTCGTCCTACAGGCAAATAGGTGTCGCTATTACGAATATGGTCAACCACTGCTTGCTGTTCGGGCGATCGCTTAGTGTCAACCTCTAGTTCCTGTGCGGGCAACTGCTTAGGGTCAACCTTGCCCTCCCTTTGAGGCGATAGCGTTGCGCTGCTGCGGTTGGCTGAGCGCTGTAATTGGTTATCGATTGGCTGTGATGCTGGGTTAGGTTGTGCCATCTCGAACTACCAGTTCTCCTCCATCAGTTGATTCCAATCGTATGCGACAATCTTGATTGGTGGGATGTATTCGTTAGCTGAGTCATCTATGGGCTGAGCCTGCTCCACAGTTGATTGGGACGCCACTGGTGGCACTGGCGTATCACCAACAGTAGCATTTTGAGGAAATAGTTCAAGCACCTTGGATTGATTAGTCTGCTGCTCATGCCGTTTTTGAGCCTTCTTACGGCGCTGCCGCTTGGATTTACGCTTCTGGTCCACAAATTCATACAAGTCCAGACGCTCGTTGAGGATTGAACTATTGTCAATTTCCTTAGCTTGCTCGCGCAATTTCTGCTTGCGCCACTTCAACTCCTCCAAAGACATCTGCTTTTCTTTGGCATCTCTAGCTCGAACAACTCCGATAAACTCTCCGGGTTGACCGTCTTTTGGGCGAGTGTAGGCAAGAAGGACAAGGATGTTGCGCTGGTCGTATCTTAAGGAAATCGGCTCACCCTGATAGTCCATTAAGCAATCCGCCCGGTAAATCAAGCCCTCAAACCTAACACAACCATACTTTTCCACCTTACGATGAGCCACCTTCATCAAGCAGATGTCTAGCTCACGTTCATTAACAACTTCTGGCTCTACCAGCAATCCTGACTGCCATCGTTGGGTTCGCTTCTGGTTTGCCACTCTCGGATAATCATGCTGGTTGTAGTGATCGACGAAGTATCTCACCAATATCTTCTCTAGCTCATTGAGTGTTAGAGAGGCGTGTTTCTCACAATTGTCTGGACGCTTTTCCACACTTGAGCCTGTATAACCGGGAAGCACAGATAAAACTTCTTTGTTGATTTTGTCGAAAATCGACTCAATTAACCCACCTGCTGAGGGAAACACCCGTAGACGACGCTTGAAATCTAGCTGAATTGAGATCTGTTTCAAGTGATTGGACTTGAACTCCTTAGCACGGTCAGTTACCCAATACTCTGGAACTCCGCAAACATTCCATTTTTCCTGGAGTTCGTACTCAGGTCCATATTGCTTTGGCAGAATGGCGTGGCGCAACGCCAGACCAACCTCATGCGACCCGGCTGCTTCAAATCCCAAGTGAAAGCCTGCAACACAGCCAGAGTCGCTGTCCATTATTAGGGTTATGTAGGGACGACCAATAACTTCTTGACCTTTATCGTCTAACTGAAAAATCACCTCACCCTGATCGTCAACTAGAAAGATATCCAGTTTCGTATGGTCACACTGCCAAATTTGATTACTATGAGTGATTTCTAAAATCCCTTCCGTGGTTTGGATGATTTGCCCCTCAGCCGGAGAACCCGGATGACGAACCTTCTTGTTTTCTTGAGCAAGATGAAAATTAATGACTTTGTAGACAGTTACATGGGATGGATATTTCCCCACTACTAAGTCGGACAATACCTCTGGGTATTTCTTGAACCGCTCCGCATATTTCTTCCCTCGCAGTGCTTCTCCCTTAGATGCAAGAGCCATAAGATGCACATGAACTTGGTTGTGATTCATCCGAGAACCATCTTGCTGCCCCCAATCATGGGTGGCACTAATAAATTTGAACCACTGCTCGGAAATACGAAACTGTCCCTTGTCCTTACGACCAACCCCAAGAGTGGCAACCCCCTCACTTTCTACCCTCTTTACGATCCGTTTAATAGTGCGAATGGATTTTCCAAGCTTTTTAGCAGCCTCTTCTATCGCTTGCCTCCGAGCTGCGCTGCCGGGGGTTCGCACAATAGCATCAATTAAATCAATCTTTTGTTGAACTTCCGGTGAAACTTCGTTTAAGAGCATGAATGGCTTGTGTTGAGGCTGCTCTTGCTCCAGCTCTGGAATGAGAGGTTCCTCTTGGGGAGTGGAAAAAGTATCTGAGTTTACAGGCTGCATAGACATATTTATCACCCACCGTCAGCCACTTTATAAAAAATGACATCATTTACTTTAAAAGTATAGAGGCAGCCTTAGGATTTATGACACTATTTAATTTAAAAGTGATGAGAGAATATTAGAACGAAAACAAACGCCTAAAACCTTACTGTGAGATGGTTCTAAGCGCTTCTTAAGCTCAATTCAAAGTGGACACTAATTCTTTAAACTGGACAATAATTCTTTAATGGACATGTACGGTGACTGATGATTTGTCGTCGGTGACAGATGCGATCGCAGATGAATAAAACCGCCCAGATTGACCCCTATAGACTCTCATAGAGCAGCTTGCGGAAGACGAGCGAGAGTCGGATTTAAGCAGTGGATCGTATTTTTTTCTGAGGTTAAAGGGTGGATCGGCAAAGAGTTGAGCTTCACCGTTATCCTGTTCTCTCGGCAAGGTGCGAATAATTATGAAGTGAATTTAGCCCCTGCCTCAGGCTGGTTCGCCTCTAATTTGCCAATTTTTTAATTTTTCAATTGAACTTAATTTAACTATCACTTTACGTTCCCATAAGTAATGCATGGGAGCATTGACAGGGTGGCGACTTATGGACTTCATCAAAATTTTGATGGATTGTCCCTCTAAGTTACTTTAGATAGGTTCTTGGTTTTGTGGCGCAAAAGACTTTAACTCGCCAGTTTCTAATAGCTTTTACCGCAGCGTGTATTTTGGGATTCCTGAATGGCAGTGATCGACCCGCACACGCAGAAGCGCAAGATGTCGTTCTGAATATACCTGTGTATGGTCAAACCGTGTATAGCGATTTGACCGCGCAGGTAGAGTCATTAGTGAGCAATGCCATTAATCGTCAATTTGAGCAAAATCCTGACTTGTCAACTATTCAAGTAGTTGTTATGGGCGAGCGCCATGGTGAAATCATCCCAATTCTAACTACAACGGTTTCTCGTACTCAGTGGCAAGAAAATCCCCGGGTAAACGCTTGGACTAGATACTATAGTGCCTCCTACGCACTGCTGCAACGGCATGAACAGGCAGAAACAGTAGCAATGGCTCCGGTCAGATCTACTGCTATGAGCGATCTAGAACGATCCTTTCAAATCGATGAAGCCTTTGATTCAGGACGTCTAACTGGACAAACTGCTCAGGAATACCTCAGTGACTTGGATTGATTTTGGATGAGTGAGTGACGTGGCTAAAACGTGATTGACAAGTAAGCGTTAGCGGCTCAACAGCAGAGCATTGCAAGTCTTTTCCCAGTTTACCAGTGAAGTTTCTCATGAGGAAAAACTCAAACTTTTGAGTTGGGGAGTGTTAGCCATGTTTTAGCTCAAAAACAAAGTCAATCTTAGTTCACGTTTGCAAACAACACGTTCAACATTAAAAGTTCAACATTGAGAGGAGAACACAGATGATTCACGATAACGGAAGCAGCAATAGGTCGGGCAATCGCTCTTTTGAAGATGTCCTTCGAGTGAGAATGTCTAGGCGCAACGTCATTGCTCGAGGCGCTGCACTGTCAGCGACTGGCTTTTTAGCGGCACTGGCTGGCAACGAGCTTTTTGCCCAAAATGCCACCGCTGCGAAAACTCAGGGCGTTAGCAATACCGTAGCTCAAGGTTCCGGTAGTGCGATCGCCCAAGGTTCAGGTGGCAGCCTAATCAAATTCTCTCCGGTTCCTGCCGCCAATGCTTCAGGTCCGGTACCCACGATTTCGTCAGATTACCAGTTTGACGTGTTGATCCCCTGGGGTACTCCACTCCAACCGGGTGGCCCAACCTACGACGGTAATCCAAATACACGACCGACGTCCGCCCAACAGACCCAACAAGTGGGGATTGGTCATGATGGCATGTGGCTTTTTCCCATTGGAAACGGCAATGACCACGGGATGCTCGCCATCAACAACGAATACGGCACTAATCCGCATATATTAGGCAAAGCAGCACCGGAGAGTCTCGAAGATGTGCGCCTCTCTCAACATGCTCATGGCGTCTCAGTGGTTGAGATTAGAAAGATCAACGGCAAGTGGCAGGTAGTAGGTAGCAATAATGCTCGCCGCATCCACGGCAACACACCCGTAACCTTCAGCGGACCAGCAGCCAACAGCGCACTGCTGAAGACGCCTGCGGGGAATGCTCCCTTGGGTACACTGAATAACTGCGCCAATGGCAAAACCCCCTGGGGAACCTACTTGAGCTGTGAAGAGAATTTCAACGGCTATTTCGGTGCTACTGGTGCGTGGA
>JAIUYC010000138.1 GCA_020216575.1 Coleofasciculus sp. S288
CTACATCAGTCTCGATCTGTATATGTATCAGTAGTCTTTTATATAACTTAAGCAAATACTGTTTACTTTGGTTATAATCATACCAGTTAATTATTTGTAGTTGAAAAGAAGCAAGCTTGCTCTCCTGTTCGAGAGAAAGTTGAACATGAGCTAAGAGTTCAACAACCCGTTGTAAAGAAAGCGTACACATCAACCTTCAATACCTGCAACCACAATCCTCTTTACAGGCTCAATTGGCAAAAACAGGATTTTTGGTTAAATGTTTAGTGGAGCTTTGTAAAATTCAGGTAGCGGGACTGGAGTGCTAGTCGTAGTTATCATTCTCGGTTGATCTCACTCACCATTCCCGCTATCTGAGCTGTAGGTGTAATCCGTGCGTGTAAGGTTAGCCGTCAATGGTACCTCTCCATTGCTCAAGGTCTTGCCGTCAACTTATTCTTAAGCTTCCATCAGCCGTCTTTTTCACTTACGCCAATAAATATAACACCTAGCAAAAAGCTCAAGCCTAAAACTAGCTGAGAGGGAAGTCCTCCGGTCAGCAGCAAGATGACGACAAATCCTAAGAAGACTTGAGCTGTTTGCTTCAATAGTGAGTAAAGTTCCTGAAGCTGATTTTCAGTTTTCATACTGAGACCTCCAAAGCGAATAGCGAACACCTAGAACGCCACTTTTACCGATACCATCGAGTACTGCTCAGCACTAACGGCGAGAGTAATTACGAGGGAGTATAACAGTATGATACAAACCTCCAGAGACTCCTTCGGGATAAAGCCAAAAGCCTCTGGTCGAGTAACTGAACAAGACAAGGGCAAAGTCTGGGAAGCTATACTTTCCAACTGTAGGAGGGATATTTTTCTCCAACCCTATCTCTGAGATACTTACCAGATGATTAACCTAATAAATAATTTTAACTAAACAATACGTTAGGTTAATGGCTCAGCTTTGGAACTTCCTGCTGGATTTTCAGATTCCACCTCAGTCTGCCGTTGAGCAACCCCGGACAGATGGTTGCTCAGGAAAGTTATGTATCTTTTCAACTCAGTGGTCGCTGCGGGAGACAAATTGCGGTAAGTCTCACTATTTTCTATTATATAATTCAATACTTTGATATGTACTTCACGTCGATCAAAATCCTCATCACGGTGGTACTGTTCTAGTAGATTGATAGATAAATTCGGTCTATTCAGGGTTAGTTGGATGAACCTGAGGTATTTCTCAATATCTCTGTAAAATTGTTCTTTCCCCCCTTGGAGATTTTTCTCTATGCCAAGGACAGCATCAACTGCTTCTTTTGCCATGGCTTCCCGATTAGCTGGGTGTAGCATGACGGCAGCTTCTTGCATAGCATCTATGAGTTGATCTTCCCAGTCAATAAATCTCTCTAACTCGTTTTGAGAGCTGAGAGTATCAGTTGGCTCAATCTCGGAAGATGTTTGCGGTGATGTGATATCTTCCTTTGGGCGATTAACAGGAGTCAGCCACCTATCACTCACAGTTACAAAGAGAACGCCCAAGACAAAGCTTAAGTCAATAGCAAATTTTGATGGCTTTCCTCCAGTCAAAAGTAGCATGACCACGAAGCCCGCAAAAACTAGGGTAGTTTGCTTGGCGAGTAAACTCAGCTCATTCTTAGTTTTCTCGTAGAGACTGATTTTTTTTCGGTTACTCCTAACCATACTAAGTACCTCACAGCTTTTTTAAAGATTTCAGCTTCTCCTTGATCTGCCTGACTAGAACACCAACAAACATAGTCCAAAATACCCAATGGTCAGATAACACGGAGAAGTAACAGGCATAATATGTCACTGTCGAAGGGTTTTTTTTATAACAAACATCAAAACCGGAGAAGTCTTCACCAACAATCTGCTGCACGAGGAAGCCAGGTAATTTGAGAAAAATAGCGAGAGCGATCGCATCTCTTAGAGTCTGGTAGAGAATTTCCCAGTACCCGCCAAACAGACGTTTACCAATCCTATCCAGATCGTCTAAATAGTCTTCTAGGCGTTGACCCCATTGTGTCTTTGGTGGAGGGAGTGGCTGAGGGTTCGGCTGAGTCATCTGGAAGTGCCTGCTATTCAGATGTTCAAATGTGACAGCTAATTCGCTACCAAGTTAGCCTTACGACGCCTAATCTGACAAGTACGCCTATCTTTTTGCCATTCATGCGATTCATTAAGTCGAAACCTGCAAACAAACCGAGGAGAGCATACTAACTTCGCTGTTAAGGTTGCCAAAACTGTAACCAACGGAACACCCCTACCTCCAAGCGGTCATCCTAAAAGAGGAATCGCATCGGTAAGTGAGGTAGTACGATGAAACGGCGAATGTTTGGTCGAGTGAGTGCTGCTGTGGCAGCAGGTATTGTTCTGACAGGACTAGTGGGAGGGATGATGGCAAAGAAGCTAAACGCCTTTGGCCCCTGGCTTAACGCCCAAACACCTGAGGAACCCCCGCAAGTGACACAGCCGCCTAATGTACCCGTCGATTCCAAATTAGTTGATGCCAACACCAAGTTTGGTTTCAAGCTGTTCTCAGAAATTCTTAAGCAAGACAGCGACAAGAACGTTTTTGTCTCACCGACTAGTATAGCGATCGCCCTTTCCATGACCTACAACGGAGCTAGCGGCGAAACGCAACAGGCAATGGCGAAAGCGCTAGAATTCCAAGGGTTGAGCTTACAAGATGTTAACCAGGCTAATCAGGTATTAAAAGCTTCTTTAGAAAATGCTGACCCTGATGTTCAGCTATCCATTGCCAACTCCCTCTGGGCAAGACAAGGTATTGACTTCAAGCCCCAATTCATGCAACAAAATCGCCAGTTCTATGGAGCAAAAGTAACAGAACTAGACTTTGCCAAACCCGACGCTCCAAACATCATTAACAACTGGGTCAAAGAAAATACTCGCGGTAAAATCGAACAGATTGTCGATCAACTGAAACCAGACGATCTCCTGTTTTTAATCAACGCCATTTATTTTAAAGGCAACTGGACAGAACAGTTTGATAAAAGTCGAACCACCGAGCGTCCGTTCTATCTCTTGGATGGAACTCAGAAACAACATCCCATGATGTCTCAATCCGGCGAGTATCGCTACTATGAGAATGAAAGCTTTCAAGCTGTTAGCTTACCCTACGGAACGGGACGCCTAAGTTTATATGTTTTCTTGCCGCGCCAAAATACGACTCTCGAAGCCTTTCACCAGCAGCTAGATACCGAAAACTGGCAACAATGGATAAATCAGTTCCACATGCGGGATGGCTCAATTCAGCTACCTCGCTTCAAATTTGACTACGATATTCAACTCAATAATGCTTTGAAAGCACTGGGGATGGAGGTGGCTTTCGACGATGCAAAGGCAGATTTTTCTAATATGACTTCTGCCAGTGTGGTCATTGATGAAGTGAAGCACAAAACCTTTGTAGAAGTGAACGAAGAAGGTACGGAAGCGGCAGCCGTAACCTCCACGAGAGTCGTTCCTACTTCTGCCCGAATGCCAGAAGAACCCTTCCAAATGATTGTTGACCGTCCTTTCTTCTGCGCGATTCGGGATAATCAAACAGGAACAATTCTATTTATGGGTTCAATCGTAGAACCGAAGTAATAAGCTGTCGTAGACGGGCAAATACTCATCCCACAAGAGCTTCAGAAATTTGAGTGTGCCAAATTCAGCGCTTCAGAGCCCCGACTTCTTAGAGAAGTCGGGGCTCTCGCCTTCACTAATTAAGATACAGGGCAATATCAGCTTTCTTGCTAACAATACCTGACCACTGAACTTTTTTAAGCTTATTGCGACGATAGGAAAAGAAATACTCGGGTTGTTGGTAAGTGCAGTGAGGCGCGATCGCAACCTGCTCAGATCGAATCCCCAATTGCTCTAGCTGGATTGCATTTACTCGTCGCACATCTAAGCGTACTCGTCCTGGTTGGGGATCATCGAGGACAGGAGGGTCGGGTAGTTGTTGTAAGCTATCTAGAATTGCGTCTGAAGTATCAGCGACATCTTGTAAGATGCTCGACCCAACCTCAGCCGCAACGGTTTCAGATACCTGATAGACTTCACCGGCGATCGCAGGTCCCATGGCAATCCGTAAATCTTGGAGGCGACTGCCGGAGTTAACGAGTCGTGCGATCGCATTTGGCACAATCCGCGATGCTGTACCCCGCCAACCGGCATGCACGGCTGCCACTTGTCCTGTCTTCTCGTCGGCAATCAGCACTGGCGTACAGTCCGCCGTACAAACCCATACTGCCTGTTGCGGCTGTTCGCTGAGGATACCATCAGCAGGGGGGCTTGCTGGTTCCTCCTGACCGTCATTTTGCCCTGCCTCGACCGCACGCTCTATCTCGGAGGGGGTCAACACGGTGTTACCGTGTACCTGTCTGACTCGATACACCTGAGCTTCTAGTTGGAGTGCTCCCACGATTTGATCCGGGCAGCGAGGCGAAAATGCTGACGTGAAAAAGCCGTGTTCCCATGGCTCTAACAGGCTACAAGTTAAATAAGGCAGGTCTTCCCAAGTATGCCAGTGCCAAGTATGCATAAAGCGATCGGTAATAAATTTTGTCCAAGCTTATGTTAAGACAGCCCCTCAATTGGAGAAGAAACCGTGAAATTAGCGTAAATCTATGCTAGCTTAGGCTACGATTTGCTCCGAGTCATTAGCAGTGGTTTTTAATCAGCAAGCGTTTGCGATCGCCCTTCAAGAGGTGGGAGAGCAGCTCTCCCCAGAGGTCAAATCCCCAAAAATAGGGACATTTCAAGGAATGCCCCTACATATCTTTGAGACTCTCCCGTCCACCAACCAAACCCTCTGGGAATTGGTTGATCGGGGAGCCCCAGAGGGAACGGCTGTGATGGCCGCGCAACAAACAGCTGGACGAGGGCAGTGGGGGCGTCAGTGGCAATCGACGCTTGGGGGATTATACTTATCTCTGGCGTTAGCGCCAAATCTACAAGTTTCGCACAGTGCGCAACTCACGCTCTGTAGTGCTTGGGGAATTGCGATCGCGTTGAGAAGTTACGGCATTCCCGTCCTTCTCAAGTGGCCGAATGACCTGCTCTTACAAGAGCGAAAACTGGGGGGTATCCTTACCGAAACTCGCGTGCATCAGGGTCAAATTAACAAAGCTGTCGTCGGGGTTGGCATCAACTGGAGCAATGACGTACCTGAATCTGGCATCACTTTACAATCCTTTTGTAAAGAACAATTAAATCCAGTCATAAATTCCTTGGAAAGGTTAGCAGCAATTGTTATACAAGGACTGCTATCCGGATATCAGTGCTGGTTAGAGAAAGGAATAAATATCTTGTTACCGTCTTACCTGGAGCTACTCGATAGCAAAGGACATCCCGTTACTGTAGACGGAAACCCTGGAATTGTAACGGGCGTTACTCCCAGTGGGGAGTTGCGAGTTCGCACGAACTTCTTAACCGAAGCTGCCGTCGCGCCAATAAGTGCACCCGCTTCAGCAACAGAAATTTACCTCAAGCCCGGTACAATCAGTCTTGGCTATCGTCGGTAATCCTTTTAGTTTCGTAGCTCAAGCCATTTTTATCGGTCTTAGCACGATTATTCGCTCAATATCTCAAATCTTCCCAACTAAGTTCATTAACGTGTGAGGAGTAGAGAGTCGGAAATGACAAAAGAAACCTCATCTAGTTACACCCCTTTAGGCATTTTTTACCGCCATCCTCGGCTGATGCAAGGACTGAGTTGGCTTGGTGGTCTTGGTCTCCTCAGCAGTGGGTTGGTTGTGGCGCAAACTGAGCCATCCTCAGACACGGCAGTTGCACCGACCACTCCGGCAGCACCTGCCCCTGTTAACTCAGCACCCGCCGCACCCGCGCCCGCGCCTAGACCAGCACCTCCAGAACCAATTATCGTGCCAGCTGCACCAGTCCGACGAGTGGCACCGGCTCCAGTTAGGCGAGCAGCGCCAGAAGCAGTTGCCCCAGTCCGCCGAGCAGCTCCAGCGCCAGAGGTCGCTGCTCCTGTACGTCCCCCCGTTCCTCCTGCGGCTGCGAAACCAGAAGCTCCAGCTCCCGCCATCGTTGCCCCACAAAGACCCCAACTGGCTGCTCCTAACTTATCGATACCCGATGCATCGACGATTGTGAAGCCTCCTAAGGTCATTCTCAATCCCTCCCAAATTCAGGAGAGCGCTAAAAATCCAGCTGAACCTACTAATAATTACATCGATCGCACCGACTATAGTATTGGCGCGACAACCCGTTACGAAGGACCAGAGCGCGTGGTGCTGACCGAACGGTCAACTGGCTGTAGCACGGTGTTGCCAAATGGGCAATTCTCAGGTAGAGGTTGCGGCGTCGCGGCATCCAGACCGGGAACGGCTAACTTGGCGGCTAACGTTGGGCGCTCTGGGCGCATCCTTCCAAATTCTCAAGTAGGTTTTCAAGCGCCTCAGCTACAAGGAGTGCCAAGGCTTCCAATGCCACCCGTTGCTAGTGTCGGGTCGATTCAACTTGCCCCCCTGAGAGCGGGAGCTAATGCTATAACAGCAGTTCGGCCAACAAGGTCTTCTGGTGGAAACTCGGCTTTCCTGCGGAAGGCTACCCCTTTCCCCTTCGCGCAGCGTGTTGCCAATCATTCCACCCTGCCAGGACAAACGCCAACGGGTCTGTCTTACTACAACCTCGCCACTCGGCCTGTGGGACGCCCTAAAATCAGTGATCAAAGCTTCATGTTCCCCCTGACCATTCCTGCCTCCATCACGTCACTATTCGGGTGGCGGCTTCATCCGATTACAGGTGAGTACCGCTTCCATGCCGGTACTGATTTAGGTGCTCCGCAGGGAACCCCTGTCGTTGCTGCTGCTAGCGGTCAAGTTGCCACGGCTGATTATGTGGGTGGCTACGGTCTAACCGTTGTCCTAGAACACGAGGAAGGCACGCAAGCCAGTCTCTACGCTCACCTTTCGGAAATCTTTGTCCAACCCGGTGATGTGGTGGAACAGGGAAGTGTGATTGGGCGTGTCGGCAGCACGGGCAATTCTACCGGTCCTCACCTCCACTTTGAATGGCGGCATCTAACAGCGGATGGTTGGGTCGCGGTGGACGCCAAAGCTCACCTGGAATATTCTCTGGCTCAACTCGTCAATGCTTTACAGTTTGCGCAGGCAACCCCGCAACGCGGTTTGTAGAACGTGAGGTGGCTCTCCCTACCCTGCTTCCCTGAGGGCTACCGTGTACACGTATCTCACCCTCACTCCCCCAATCCCCCTCTCCATCCTCCCTCCCCCTGCCTTACCAAGGGGGGATTAAGGGGGGTAATTCCGATTTATGCAAGAAGTCTATAGAAGAAAGCAGAACTTATCCTGACTCTCACCTCTAATTGCTGTCAAAGGAAAAGGAGAGTGTGATGGAGTCACGAAATGAGCGATCCTTATCTACTAGCGGCAGGTCTACTTACAGCAGGACCTTTATCAGCACCGCCACCGCCCCTCCCCCCAATTCTGCCAAATAACCTTTCAGCACTGCTAGCCTCAATTGCTGCTAAGGCGTTATCGTCTGTTGAGGCTCCCACGATTGTTCCCCTTGTAGAAACAACGTTTCCTGAATTTAGCCAGCCACAGCCAAGTCCAGTTCTGATACCCGTTCAAGATACAACAAAACAGAAACTGAATCTGCAACCTGAGTTCAAGCCGCCGTCAACCGTTCTCTCACCCACCTCTGGCAGTCAACTTTATCAACAAAGATTAACTGCCTTGAAAGCGGGTAAGCTCTATACACGCTTGCCTGCGGATAGCTTCCAATCGGTTTGGGCTAAGGGGACAGTGCCGCTACAACAGCCGACTCACGAGCAGTGGATACGCCTGTTGGAACAGGAAGCCAAAGCT
>JAIUYC010000139.1 GCA_020216575.1 Coleofasciculus sp. S288
ATCCCTTTAGCACTGAGCGGGGCAACTGCTGGTTCCTTGGAGAGTACCCTAGCCCAAATCACTCCGGACGATTCTCTTGGTAGTGAAAATTCTCTGGTAGTACCGCTTGATCCGCAAGTTGACCAGATTAGGGGTGGGGCAACTCGTGGCACTAACCTCTTCCATAGTTTTTCTGAGTTCAATATCGATGAAGGACGAGCTGCTTATTTCGTTAATCCAGTTGGAATTCAGACTATTTTTAGTCGAGTAACAGGAAGCAATCCTTCCCGCTTGTTTGGGACGCTTGGTGTGTTGGGTGATGCGAACTTGTTCTTTCTCAACCCTAACGGCATCCTTTTTGGACCGAACGCTTACTTGAACCTCAACGGTTCGTTTGTTGCCAGTACTGCTAGTAGCCTGCTCTTTTCGGATGGGCAGCACTTCAGCGCCACGAATCCAGAAGCACCACCTCTATTAACTATTGATGTTCCAGTGCCGATTGGTTTGCAATTTGAGGGAGAGCAACCAGGTGCAATTCGTGTACAGGGATCTCAACTACAAGTTGAATCAGGAACTACTTTAGCGTTAGTCGGTGGAGATATCAGCTTGGATAATGGAGAACTGGCAACTTCTTTAGGTAGTCGAATTGAATTAGGAGCTGTAGCTGGGGCTGGAATTATTGGGGTAAATGTTAATGACGGGCTACGCTTAAGTTTTCCTGATGGAGTAGCAAGAGCCAATGTTTCTCTCGACAACGGGTCTTCTATTGACATAATTACCAAAGTGAATTCTGATGGGTTTATAGATTCAAGCCAATATGTGAGTGCGAACGCAGCTCTTAGCAGTGGCATAGCCATCAATGCCCAGAATATAGATTTGCTAAATGGAAGTAGATTGTATGCTAATGGAGTAACTTTTATCCCTCCATTTGACCCTCTACCAACAGATATTACACTCGATGCCACTGGGGCAGTCACCATAGAGCAGTCAAGCAGAATTCGCAATGACTCAGGCGGTGACATTAAAATCCAGGCTCAGTCATTTTCTTTAATCGATGAATCTCAGCTAAGTACCCAAATTGATGCAAGCCCTAACTTCTTCTTTTTCGGGAATGAAGTTCGTGCAGGCAGTATATCTGTGCAAGCAGATAGCTCTGTTTCTCTAAAAAATAGCTCTATTTTAATCAGTCTAAAAACTACACCTGCCTCTGCCTCCCCTACATCTCCTTCAACCTTTCCAGCCTCTGGACCTCCTCCGTTTGATATTCCCGGTTTTGTTCCTCTTCCTCTACTAGGTGGTGGGATAAATATACCTCCACCTCCGCCCCCGATCTGTTGTTCTCAAAATGTTAGTTTTAACGTTGATGGAACAGTTAATGTTAAGGGAAGTGTAGGCGATATTAATATCTCAAGCAGGTCACTTTCTCTGACTGATGGTGCACAATTAATAGTTAATAATGAGACTCTTTTAAACAGAGCAGCAATTTTAGGGAATATAAATATTGATATTAGTGGAAATGTCACTATTACTGGAGAAAAAAGCGGATTTTTCAGCAGTATAGGATATAGCAACCAAGTTGAAGTAGGTAATATTTTTCTCAATACTGGCTCGCTTTTATTGAGCGATAAAGCTGAGCTAAGTACTTCTGTAAAGGGAACTGCTGATGTTGAAACCGCAGGAAATATAGATATTGATGTTCGAGGAGCAATCTCTCTTGCTAATAGTCATATTTCAAGTATTGTTGAAGTTGCAGGTTCTCGTGTTGGAAACATTCGTGTTGGGAACATTACTATAAATGCTAATTCTCTTTCGCTGACTGATGGTGCAAAATTGCAAACCAGTACTAATAGTAGTGGTGACGCAGGCAATATTCAAATTAGTACTGATAACTTTGTTAACCTAACGGGGACTAACTATACTGGTGAAAGTAGCGGCTTATTTGCAAGTAGCAACTCTACTGGTAAAGCAGGTCTGATTTCTGTTGAGACTCGTAATTTTAGAGTTGCAGATAGTGCTGTTATAGAGGCGCGAACTGCTGCACCTAATACCACTGGAACAACTTTATTACTTCCTTTTGCAGATGGAAGCCTTGTGAGTATAGATCTTGTGAGTCTAGGTGTAGAACCCTATACTATCCTTGCAGGTTCTGGTGGTAGTATCACAGTGGCTGCTGATACTTTTGAAGCTACTAATGGAGGCAAACTAATCACTACTACTTTGGGGGGTGGGAATGCAGGAAATATTATTCTCAACATTTCTGACCACATTACTCTTTCTGGCACTGCTTTAACCTCAACTGAGCAACTGACTCAGTTTGACCCGAATATTGCTAGCAATGCAGGTTCTGTTAGTGGTTTATTTGCTAATACTGAAGTCAACTCTACTGGAGCTGGCGGTGGAATATTTCTTTACTCTAATCAATTAACTATCAGAGATGGAGCTACAGTAACTGTAGGTAGTCAAGGGTTAGGTATAGCGGGAGATATAGAAGCTACAGCTCGTAATATTCAGATGGATAATCGAGCAGCAATTATAGCTCAAACAGCAGGGACTAATGGTGGAAATATCAAATTGAACGTACAGGACTTGTTGCTAATGCGCCGAAATAGTGAGATATCTACCTCTGCTGGTACGGCACGGGCGGGTGGGAATGGTGGAAACATCACAATTAACGCTGATGATGGCTTTATCATTGCTGTCCCTGGAGAAGATAGCGACATCAGAGCCAATGCTTTTACAGGCAATGGGGGAAGAGTCGAAATTACAACTCAAGCCATCTTTGGATTCCAATTTCGAGCAGAGGATACCCCGCTCAGTGACATCACAGCCAGCTCAGAGTTTGGACTTGACGGCGATGTGAACATTAATACGCTGGGAGTTGATCCGAGTCGTGGATTAACCACCTTGCTTGATGAACCTCGCGACTCTGACGTAGCTGAGGGATGTCAAGCAAGTGGGGGACAAGATACTGTTGAATATTTTGAAATCGGACGTGGGGGTTCGCCACATCGACCCGATGAACCGCTTCAGGGTGACACCGTTATCGCCGATTGGATTGAGCTTGATGCTGAGACACAGAGTCGTTCAGACGCAGCAACGGCTACAAGTTCGTCTCACTTAGATGAGAACGGGCAAGGGAGTGGGAATCGCACAGCCAAAGCATCTACAACCACTTCTCAACTCCTACCACCTTGCCAGAGTCACTAAGGAATTTCAGGTGTTCTATCTTCTGGCAGCTAGAAGCGGTAATACAATTGGAGGGGAAAGCTGTCTACTTTTCCGTATCCTCTGCCGATAATCAATGAAAAACTCAACTAACCACTCCAACTCTCCTGACACAATAAATAACCTTTGAAAGAGATTAGGGAGTGAGGCGGACGAGAGCTTGGGCATAGAGATACTCTAAACGTCTACGAAATATGAGTTATCACAGCTTGTGTGAGTCAATCAGGACTCAAGGCATAACCCTCTTTCGTGCCGACTGACTGTCTCACCCAATCATTTAGTGCTGTCAACAGAACTCTTTGTAATGACAACAGCAAACAGTCGATCTTGGTTGGGAAAATCTTGGGTATTCACTGCCTTTGCCCTAAGTGGAGCCACCCTCGCTACTGCCGAGAGTAGCCTATCCCAAATTCTCCCCGATAATACCCTCGGTCAAGAAAAGTCTGTGGTGACACCCCTCAGTCCGCAAGTTGACCGAATTGATGGCGGAGCGATGCGCGGCACTAGCCTCTTCCATAGTTTTTCTGAATTCAACATTGGTGAAGGACGAGGAGCTTATTTCGCTAATCCAATAGGGATTGAGACAATCTTTAGCCGCGTCACAGGAAGCAACCCTTCCAACTTGTTTGGAACGCTGGGTGTCTTAGGTGATGCGAATCTGTTTTTTATCAATCCCAACGGCATTCTTTTTGGTCCGAATGCGAGTCTAGATATCCGAGGTTCGTTTGTTGCCAGTACTGCGAGTAGTGTGACGCTTTCCAATGGGGCACAGTTTAGCGCTAGGAATCCACAAGCACCACCCCTATTAACCGTCGATGTGCGAGCACCGATTGGCTTGCAATTTGAGGGGGAACAGCCGGGAGTAATAGTCAATAATGGCAACCTAGAAACAGGTCAACACTTAGCACTAGTCGGGGGTACAGTTGTCAGTACTGGAGAACTGTCCGCTCCTAAGGGTGAAGTAGCTGTGTCCACAGTAGCCGGGGGTGAGGCAAGCAGTGAGGGATCGGAGGTACAGTTAAGTCAGACTGGACAGCTCTTGAAGCAGGAACTGCAACCGCTATCAACAAGTGGTAATCAGACAGCGATGTCTGCGATATCCCTACCAGAAGTGATTGTGGAATGGGGAGAACCAACGGGACTTCGGGTTAATGATTCTGGCCAGGTAGAACTGGCTTCTTCAAACCTACCCGTGGAGACTGGCGATGTGGTGGTGCAGCAGCTCAATGCCCAAACTGCGACACTCTCAGCAGCCAACAATCTGACGCTGGTGGAAAGTCAGTTGCAAACCACTGGAGATATGCATCTGCTGGCACGAGATACCGTGCGAGTGCGGGATACTGAAGCAAATCCCTTCATTGCTACTGCGGGAGGAAAGTTACTAGTGCAGGGCAGTCAAGGGGTGGATATTTTTGCCTTGAACCATCTAGAGAGTGGGTTGTTTTCCGGTGGGGATATGGTGTTGCGAAGTGCTGACACTATTGGAGGCGATGCCCACTACTGGAGCGGCGGTAGTTTTCGGATCGAGCAGATGGATGGGAGTTTGGGGAGTTTGTTTAGTCCCTACGACCCGATTATTCGCGCTAGTGGAGATGTGAATTTCGCAAGTTACACAGGGGCTTCCTTGCATATCTTAGCTGGTGGAAGTGTCAAGATTTCAGGAAATGTCATCATTACTAACCCAGACACCGAAGGAAACTCAATTCGAGAGGATGTTACTCTTTCAGATGGAGAGACGATAGTTCCCATTAACGGTATAGCTCAGCCTACTTTGGATATCAGAGCCGGAACCACAGCCTTTTACCCAACCGGAACTATCGGTGATACCGCTGGTTTGACTCCAAATTCTCTCAGCGCCAGTGCAACAGGGACAAGTGCAGATATCACTATCGGTACGATTTTTAACCCGTCAGGTACAGTCTTCTTAACAAATCAATATCAGCCCAATAGAACCTTACCAGGGGGAACCATTCAAGTTGGTGGTATCGATACCAGCTATACCAGTAGCTCTAGTGGCAGTGGTTCAATATTTCTTGACTCTCGAAGCAACATTACACTCTCTAACAGTGTTATTCAGGCTTTAACAAAAGATGATGATGGTGGTGATATTACCTTAATTGCCCAAAATGAAGTCTCTCTATTAAACAGCCGTTTGAGCAACCAGACCGTAGAATCAGGGCAGGGTAATGCTGGAGATATCACTATTAAGACTGGCTCTCTAGTTGTAAGCCATAGCTCTGATACAGAATCAATCCTTTCGAGAACGCTGGGGCAAGGGGATGCAGGCAATGTCACGATTCAAGCCACTGAATCAATCTTTTTTAATCAAGGGGCTAAATTGTTAGCCAGGCCGGGTGGAGGATCTCAGGGAAATGGAGGTAACGTAATCATTGAAGCTGCCGAATCAATCTTCTTTAATGAAGGTTCTGCCGTATTTGCTGGAGGAACTGAAGGGCGAGGAAATGGTGGAAACGTAAGGATTCAAGCGAATAACGACAATATCTCCTTTGCCGACGGAGCTGTTGTGAATGCTAATAGCTCTGGAGAAGGCAATGCAGGTACTATAACGATTCAAGCAACTAACGGCAATATCTCCTTTTCCAACCAAGCTTCTGTGAGCACTCTTGCTCAAGCTCAGGGAAATGCGGGTGATGTATTTATTAGAGCGAATCAAGGAAACATTTCCTTCACTGATGCTGAAATTCGGGCAAATACCGAGCCAATTGATCCCAATGCTCCTCAACAAGGAAATGGGGGAAATGTCACAATTCAAGCCGATAATGGCTCCGTTTCTCTCTCCAATGCAGGAATATTTGCCACAACTGGTGGTAGGGGAAATGGGGGCAATATAGCGATTCAAGCGGCTGAGGAAATAACTGTTGATGGAGTGAGTAGTCGTGTTTTCACTGGTAGTCGTTCTGAGAATCGCCCTCCCCTTCTTGGCAATAGTGGTAATGTTGACCTCCGCGCCCGTTCTATTACCATCAGCAATGATGCTGGGGTGCAGGCTGGTACTGCGGGACAAGGCAAAGGAGGTCAGGTAACAATTCAAGCCACTGACTCGGTTACGGTCAAAGATGCCGTTGTGGAAACTCAAACCTCTGGAGAGGGAGACGCGGGGAGCGTTAGGATTCAAGCCGGGAATTCAATCACGATTGAAGGGAATGGGTCTGATTCAG
Source organism: Coleofasciculus sp. S288 (assembly GCA_020216575.1). Taxonomy (GTDB): domain Bacteria; phylum Cyanobacteriota; class Cyanobacteriia; order Cyanobacteriales; family Coleofasciculaceae; genus JAIUYC01. Next base: position 6,384 of record JAIUYC010000139.1, read on the forward strand.
GTGGCGAAGGTATTTCTAGCGGTAGCAGACGTTTAGCCGGATCTCCTGCGATTTTGGGCAATGGGGGTGAAGTGGAACTCAGCGCCACTTCTCTGTTCTTCAACAATGGCGCTACCCTCAATGTCAAAACTGAGGGACAAGGAAATGGAGGGAGCGCGGTCATTCAAGCTAGGGATTCCGTCTTTTTTACGAATGGTGCTCTCGTGTTAGCTGACACGATTAGTTCCGGGAATGCAGGTAACATCTTTATCCAAGCCCACAATACAATCTTTGGAGACAATAGCAATATCTGGAGCCGTAACCGTCGCCAAGATGGGTTCCCTGACCCAACCGGAAATGGTGGAGAGATTATCCTCAGCGCTCGTTCCATTGATTTCAGAAATAGGGCGCAGGTGAGAGCTGATACAGAAGGTTCGGGAACGGGTGGCAGTATTACACTTCAATCAATGGATACCATCTCCTTCATCAGTAATGCTGCATTGAGTTCTGACACAACTGGAGTGGGTGATGGAGGTAGGATAACGATTCAATCGGGTGATGCGGTTTCTCTGAGTGATAGTGCTGTCGTGAGTGCTAGAACGTTAGGAGCCGGGAAGGGAGGTAGCATAACTATTCAAGCCGATGGCATTTTTTCTGTCGATGATGCACAGGCTACAGTCAGTAGCTTTGAGAGCGGTGATGCAGGCGAACTGGACGTGGATGCTAAATTTGTTCGCTTGGATAATCAAGGACAACTCACTGCCACAGCTAGGGTAAGCAATGGGGGCAACATTGGGTTGGAGGTGGAGAATATTTTGCTGATGCGTCGTGGCAGTCTAATATCAGCTCGATCAGAGGGTCAGAACAGCAGGGATGGCAATATTGAGATTAATGCTGGAGGAATTGTTGCTTTTCCTGCGGAGAACAGTGACATTATTGCCCGCTCCGCCAATCGGGGTGATATTGACATCAACGCCCAAGCGATTTTTGGTTTCCAGGCTAACGAAGGTTTAGACGCGATTCCAGAGAGTGAACTCTCGGCAACGGGAAACATTAATTTAAACTTGGGTGTTGACCCCAGTCGTGGGTTAACCCCCTTGCTCGAACAACCTCGCAGCACGGGCTTGGCTGAGGGTTGCCAAGCTAGTGATGGAAAAGACACTGTCGAATATTTTGACATCGGACGCGGAGGTACACCACCTCGTCCTGACGAACCCCTGAATGCTGATACAGTTATAGCTGAGTGGATTCCCTTTGATTCCGAGGTAGCCAAGGAGAACGGGCAAGAAGGATCAGGAGCGTCCAATGAGAACGCCATGCATACAGCCCAAGAACCCACAGCTACCCCTCGACTTGCACCCCCCTGCCAGAATCGCTAGAGCGTCGGTTCAGTTTTCTTTCTCTTAAAAACAAGCGGAAGTCATTAATGTAATACGCCAAAAATATAGATTGTTTTTGTAATACGCAAAAATTATAGACAGCTTGATCTAAC
>JAIUYC010000140.1 GCA_020216575.1 Coleofasciculus sp. S288
TTGAGTTGTGAACAATAACCAACCACAGAGGCGCAGAGGACACTCCAGAAAGAGAAGAGAGAATTTTATGAATCATTTAGACTGGCTATATATCAACCCGCCCCTACATCCAATTCCAATAAATTAACCAACAGAATCATAAATTTCCCGAACCCAAGCTCAAACTCGTTTTAACGGGTTGAAAAGCCTCCTTTTAACCCTGGCGAGAAGGAAGTCACGGCTACACAAACAAAATTGGCTGCAAATCTAACACAAATCCCGGTAAAACCTCTTCACCCGATAAACTCGTGGGAGACTGTAACACCTCAACCGCAGGGCTTGGACGATAAACTTCAACTTGCTCCAGTTTAGGAATAATCAACCACCCCAGACGCAGCCCATTCTCCAAGTATTCCTGCATCTTCTGTTGGGCATCTTCTAACTCATCGCTTTCCGAAACCAGTTCCGCCACAAAATCAGGACACAACGGCAGGAATTTCTTTCGTTGTTCCTGACTCAAATCATTCCATCGTTCCATCCTCACCCAAGACACATCCGGGGAACGAGTGCCACCTTTAGGCAACCGAAACCCAGTTGAAGAATCAAATGCCTTTCCCAGACGAGTTTGACGGTTCCAATACCAAAGCTGTCCGGCTAATTCAAAATTGCGATCGCCCGTTTCTCCTCCCGTAGGTGGCATAATAATTAATTCCCCCTTAGCCGTTAGTTCCAGCCGCAAGTCTTGGTTAGCAGTAGCAAGTTGTTCAAACTGCTCGTCACTCAGGTTCAGAACTGGAGGGAATTGTAACGTTAAAGCACTCATTTTAACTATGTTCTATTAAAATCTTGGTTGGGTTAAACCGATGTGTCATTGTCATGTTTAATCAAACTCAACCAGCTTAAGCGATTATAGCCACCTTTATGGATAAAGTGCGATCGCTAATGCTCTAACCGACGTTGCTGAAACTGAAATTGCTACATTGTATGAGCCAACCCCCTTTTGAAAGGTTAGCGCCGTTTATTCAAGACTATATCTATACTCACAACTGGACAGAATTAAGACAAGTTCAAGTTGAAGCCTGCCGAGTCATTTTTGATACGGATGCTCACCTGTTAATTGCTGCTGGCACTGCCTCTGGCAAGACGGAAGCCGCTTTTCTACCCGTTTTGACGCAGCTTCACCAAAATCCGTCCTCAACGATTGGAGTCCTCTACATTAGTCCGATTAAAGCGCTAATCAACGACCAATTTGAACGCCTCACCCACTTGCTCAAAGAAGCAGATATGCCTGTTTGGGCGTGGCATGGCGATATCTCTCAAAGCCACAAGCGAAGGCTGTTGAAAAATCCTCAAGGCGTGCTTCAAATCACGCCGGAATCCCTGGAAAGTTTATTGCTTAACAAACATGCTGAACTCAGTCGTCTATTCGGAGATTTACGCTTTGTAATTATTGATGAAATTCACGCCTTCATGGGTTCTGAACGGGGTTGCCAAATTCTCTGCCAACTGACACGGTTGTCTCGATTCACCCAAAAGCCACCCCGTCGAATTGGCTTATCGGCGACACTGGGCGATTACTCACTGGCTGAGAAATGGCTGCAATCCGGAACCGATACACTCGTGATTACCCCGGAGATTCAGGGGGGGCAACGGAAAGTTCAGCTTGCTTTAGAACATTTTTACCTTCCCCAAGGTGATGAACGATCCCCCCAACCCCCCTTTCTAAGGGGGGCAACAGAGGATAGCGAACCCCCCTTTCTAAAAGGGGCTAAAGGAGATGACAAACCCCCCTTTCTAAGGGGGGCAAGGGGGGATCGAACCTTTAACGCGAATCCTTACTACCGACATATTTTCAACCTCAGCCAATCCCGCAAGTGTCTCATCTTTGCCAACAATCGTACCAAGGCAGAATCTGCGATCGCTAATCTGCGACAAATTGCCCAAGCAGAAGGCTTGCCCGATATTTATCATGTCCATCACGGCAGCATCTCTGCTTCTTTGAGGGAAGCCGCAGAAGAAGCGATGCGCGACTCTAGCCCAGCCGTTACCGCCGCCACCGTTACCCTAGAAATGGGCATTGATATCGGGCAGTTAGAACGAGTCATTCAGCTAGATGCGCCCTCTAGTGTCTCCAGTTTTTTGCAACGGTTGGGACGTACTGGGCGGCGAGGAAGTCCTGCTGATATGCGCTTTGTTTGCGCGGAAGATGAACTCTGTGGAGAGGAATCCCTGCCCGAACAACTCCCCTGGCAACTGTTGCAGTGCATCGCCATCATCCAACTGTACCTGGAAGAGCGCTGGATTGAGCCAATACAGCCGCTTCGCTACCCCTTCAGCTTGCTGTATCACCAGACGATGAGCATTCTAGCGTCAATGGGGGAACTTTCAGCGGCTGCGATCGCTCAACAGGTTCTAACCTTACCAACATTTGCAGCAATTTCCCAGGAGGATTTCCGGCAATTACTACGCTATCTAATTGATATTGATCATATCCAACAGACTGAAAAAGGTGGACTGATTGTTGGTTTAACCGGGGAAAGAATTGTCCGAAACTTCCACTTTTATGCTGTCTTTTCGGACGCAATGGAATATGTTGTCCGCGATGAATCAAGGGAAATTGGCACGATTGCTATGCCTCTACCGTCAGGAAATCAGTTTGCCTTGGCAGGGAAGACTTGGCAGGTTATTGATATTGATACCAAAAGCAAAACGGTTTATGTGAAGCCAATTGAGGGAATTGCTAGTACATCCTGGCGGGGTGGTAGCGTCAGCATTCACAGCAAAATTTTGCAACGCATGAAAAAGATTTTGGTTGAAGATATCCAATATTCCTACTTGCAAGCTAACGCAAAAGAGCGACTGAAGTCAGCTCGACAACTTACTCGACTTTCTGAATTGAATCGACAAAATATCCTTCCTTTAGACGATAACACCTGCTGCATCTTTCCCTGGATGGGAACGGCTGCTTACCGCACATTGGAACGGTTTCTCAATTTCTTTGTGAGGGAGGCTTTAGATATCAGAAAGATTGGAGGAGTATCTCCGTACTTCCTGACCGTAGAATTAAGTAAAAACACACTTCAAGAGCTAACAGATGAACTTGTTTCTTTCTGTGAGAAAGAATTGACAGGGTATGACTTGGTTGGCTCAGATGAAGCTCCAAAACTGCACAAGTATGATGAGTTTATTCCGAATAACCTCCTGCGTAAAGCCTTTGCACTCGATTATCTGGATACTGTGGAATTGAGAAACCTCTTACTACAAACTACAAACCACTAATACCATTTGGGCAGATGATTGTCACATATCAGAGGCGGTAATTAAAAATTGGTGAGTAGGGGCGGATTTAACCTAGACATCAGCTTTTCTACCTAGATATCGATAAACCAGCTCCTACGAAATGTGACACCCATAAAACCAAACGCTATAACTCCAGAGACCGATTTTATCCTCTCGTTAGATTGATGAAGAAATTATGTTGTTTTGCGATCGCGGGTTGACAACCCAAGATTTAGTAGCTAAAGAGGAAACACCAAGATTGCAAAACTTTGATGAATTTATTCCCCATAATCTGTTAGGCAAAGCAATTACTTGCGATTATATAAATGGAGCAGAACTTCAGCCAATGATGAGAAGCTGGAGTTGAATTGAGTTAGGAGTTAAAGGAACGGCTTTATCGACAATTGGGTGTGCCAGGAGAGATAGGCGAACCCACTGATACAGAGGTGCGAGTTAATTATCCTTACTAAATAAGGCAGGGGTTGAAACCAAGACATAGAGGGTGTACCTGCTACACAACTCTTTAGAATATTTTTTCTTTGCAAAGAAATCCAGGTGCTTCTGCCCCATATGCACTAACTCATAACGTTACAAATCGTGAGAGCGAGCGTGTTAGCGAAACTCTCACCTTTAAACCCGTATGTTCAGAAGCTTGCCTTAAGATTTTCTGACATCTAGCAGGACAATCCGGAATTCGTCTGAATTAGGAAGAATGAAGGTATCAGTACTCTTCGTAGAATCATTAGTCCTCAATCATTAGTCCTTACTTGGCTACATCTACAGGGAATATGGCTTGCACTAGTCCTCATTCTTGAATTTATTTCTCCCGTCAGGGCTTTTTTAAAAGCGAATAAAACCAAGTTTTTCACACAAAACTAATGACTAATGACTAATGAGTGCTTCGTAAAATAGAGTAGTCAGATAGGACTTTATACCTGGTGTCACCCGGTTAAGCTCCTGCTCAGGTGCAGCTCTTTCCGCAACATCGATTTGGCTCACAACAAGCGATATACAATCAGTCATGGTAGTTAATAGGATTCTTTTAGGTTCAGTTGCTTTCGGCGTAAGCTTTGGACTGGGACTGCTTGCCAACCGAGACTTTAATAAAGCCCTAATAACTGGTGTCATTACTGTCCCGGCTGCCTATGCAGGAGCATTACTTGTTGACCAAAGGCGCACCAAAAAAGACACGTTGGTGAAAGGCACTTTACAGTACCAAATTCAAGAGTTAGAACTGCAACAACGCCAGCTGCATCAATTTCTTGCGGCGGCAACAGCGAACCGCCAAGAATTGCAAGCGAGCGTCGATGCTTTACAATCCGAACGCACTCATCTACTCAACCGAGTCTCAGAATTACACCAACAACGAACAGACTTAAATCAGGACATAGTCAATCTCCAGGGACAAAAACAGGAGATCGAACAACAATCAAACAACCTACAAACCCAACTTGAGGCTCTCGTAGAGCGACAAGTCGAACTAAATCAAACCCTATTATCCAAAACTACAGAAATCCAAACAGCAGAAGCCCAAAAGATTTCTTTACAGGATGAACTCGTTGAGATTCAGGCTCAAATTGCTGAACAAATCCAACAAAAAGAGAGACTTCCTCAGGAACTTTCTACTCTAGAACAGCTCGAAGAACAATTGCAGCAGCTGCAAACTCAAATTCAAGCGCTTCAAGAGCAGCATGGCGAACTCAATCTTTCCCTATCTGAGAAAAGTGCCGAAGTCGAGGCAATAGAATCTCAAAGAGATTCCTTAGAAGCTGAACTCACTGAATTACAAACTCAAATTGTTGAGCGACTTCAGCAACAAGAAGGACACCCTCACCACATCTCCGATCTCAATCAGCTACAAGAGCTGCAACATCTGCAAATTCCAGTTCAAGAACTCCTCCAGCAGCAAGCTGAACTCAATCACAGTCTAGAAGCGAAAACAGCTGAAGTTCAAGAGCTTGAAACTCAAAAGAACACCTTACAAACGGAACTCGAACAGCTGCAAGCTCAACTGGCTGACGTTCAAGAGCTTGAAACTCAGAGGAATTCCTTACAAGCGGAACTCGAACAGTTGCAAGCTCAACTGGCTGAAGTCCAAGAGCTTGAAACTCAGAAGAACACTTTACAAACAGAACTCGCTCAACTCCAAGCTCAAATTTCCGAGCAACTTCGCCAACAAGATGAACTGAATCAGGAAATTTCTGCTGTATACCATCTAACCCAACAATCCGAGAATCTACAAAGTCATATTGAGGCTCTTCTCAATCAGGAAACCGAACTCAGTCAAAGCTTAGACGCAAAAACGGCTGAACTTCAGGAACTTGAAATTCAAACGAGCTTCTTACAAGCTGAACTAGAACAATTACAAAGTCAAATTCCCGAGCAACTTCACCAGCAGGAACACCAAGATTACGCCGTTGTAGACCAGTTAACCGACCAATCGCAGCATCTGCAAGCTCAAATTCAAGCACTTCTGGAGCAAGAAACCGAACTGAACCAAACTCTGAACGTGAAAATTGCCGAAGTTCAGGAACTCGAAACTCACAAGAATTCCTTACAGGCAAATCTGGAACAGTTAGAATCTCAAATTGCCGATCGCCTGCAACATCACGAGCATCTCAGTCGAGACATTGTCTCTCTAGAAGAGTGTGAATATCAGCTAACTGAGCGCTCGGATACTCTACAAACTCAACTCCACACTCTCCTAGATCGGGAATTTGAAATTAATCAGTCCCTGTCAGCAAAAACGTCTGAAGTAGAGGAACTCGAAGCACATAAAAATTCCTTACAATCCGAACTCGAACAGTTACAAGCTCAAATTTCCGAGCAACTTCAGCGCCAGGAGGGACTCACTCAGGAATTGGCGGCTGTTGAGCAACTCCAAGAGCGATCGCATTCTCTGCACAGTCAAATTCAATCGCTGGCAGAGCAGGAAACCGAGTTCAATCAAAGCCTAGAAATTAAACTGACTGAAGTTCAACACCTCGAAACCCAAAAGCATTCGTTACAAGCAGAACTCGAACAGCTACAGGCTCAGATTACCGAGCAACTTCAGCAACAGGAAGGGCTGACTCAGGAATTTGCGGCTGTCGAGCAACTCCAAGAGCGATCGCACTCTCTGCACACTCAAATTCAAGCACTCCTAGAGCAGGAAACCCAACTCAACCAAAGCCTAGAAACTAGAACGGGCGAAGTTCAACAGCTCGAAACCCAAAAGACTGCCTTAGAAGCCCAACTCGAACAGCTACAAGCTCAAATTGCTGAGCAACTTCAGCTTCAGGAGGGATTGAGCCAGGAGTTTGCGGCTGTCAACCAGCTAGAAGCGCGATCGCACTCCCTGCAAACTCAAATTCAAACCCTTACTGAGCAGGAAACTCAACTCAATCAAAACCTAGAAGCCAAAACTGCTGAAGTTCAACAGCTCGAAACTCAAAAGACTTCTTTAGAAGCTCAACTCGAGCAGTTGCAACCTCAACTTGCCGAACAACTGCAACAACAGGAGCGGCTCAATCAAGACATTGCTGCCCTACAAGAGCGCGAACGCCAGCTCGAAGAACAATTGCACAACTGGCAAGCTCAAGTGCAGGCGCTGGAACGATGGGAAGACGAACTGAACGAAACTCTGGCGTCTCGCTCCGCACAAGTCCAGGCAGCAGAGACGAATCTTAATGCCTTGCAAGCCGAACTCACCGAACGGCAAAACCAAGTCTCTGAAAAACAGAGCCAGCAGGACGAGCTAAATCAAGAGGTAGCGGTTTTAGAGAGCAGAAAATCTCAGCTAGAACTCGATGCCAACACCCTGCAAACTCGCATCCAAGAGCTTGAGCAACAGTATGCCGAGTTGAATGAGTCTTTAGCGGCACCAACAGCGGCAAGACGGGATGTAGAAACCAGCCTCAATTCCTTGCAAGCCGACTTGGAGCAACTGCAAAACCAAGTAGTAGGGCAACAAAATGAACGAGATGCGATCGCTCAAGAATTAGCCACGCTTACCGCTCAAAAACAGCAGCTAGAAACCGAGTCAAGCACCTTACAAGCTCAACTTCAACCCCTCGAACAACGCACCGCAGAACTCCATCAATCTCTCTCTGCTGCTGAGGCCGAAAAGCAGCAAGTCGAAGCTCAACTAAACTCCCTGCGTGCGGAACTCGCACAGTGGCAAAGCCAAGCCTCCGAACACCAGGGCAACAAAGAACAACTCGAGCAGGAGTTAGCCACTCTCCAAGCTCAAAGGCAACAGCTAGAAGCAGAGACAAACAGACTGCAAACTCAGCTTCAGGAATTTGAGGCAGAGCGCAATCAATGGGAACAAGCCATCACGATGATCCGAGAGGAAACCGAGCAAACCGAAGCTCACCTCACTTCCCTGCAAACTGAGCTCCAACAACTGCTCGATCAAGTCATGGCGCAACAAAGCAACAAGGCAGCGCTAGAGCAGGAAGTCACCCAACTTGAGGAACAACGAAGACTGCTCGAACAGGCATTGCTTAACTCTCCAGCTCACATTGAAGAGCCTCCTGTTCGAGTGGAAGAACCTCCAGTTCAAGAGACTCAGCCGCTAGATCCAATGATGGATATGGATG
>JAIUYC010000141.1 GCA_020216575.1 Coleofasciculus sp. S288
GACCCATTTTTTTTTTCTTTTTCTGTAGGGAGCGGGATGGGGTTGGGGTTATCTATTAGCTACCACATTGTAGTAGAAAAACACAAAGGTAAAATTAGTTGTGTTTCTACTCCGAGGAAAGGAACAGAGTTCATTGTAGAAATTCCTATCAGTTTGTAAAATAAGTATTTCAAAACTGAACCGCTCATCGTGAAGGGACAAAGGCTGTAAAACTGCTAAGCTAAAGGCTTGAAATTTATTGGGATGTATAGGCCATAACAGGCTGATTTAACATAAATACCTGTCTTTCGATACAAGTGAGCCATGGGAACTGGCAGCTAACTTAGAACAGGAGATAGACGCTACGAATCTCCAAAAAGGCGATCGCTTCTTGGCAGTGATAGAAGTGATCGCCTTTTAATTGGAAGAACCGCACCTGATTACGTCTGGTTTACTATCCCCCTTATCACAGTAAATATAAACTTAAAGCAAGGAGGTAATACCATGACAACGGTACTGAATTTAGAGCCAATTACAACCCTGACGCGGGAGCAGTTTTTTCAATTGTGTCAGGCAAATCCGGATTTACAACTTGAACGTTCACCGAATGGAGAATTGATTATTGTGACGCCTATCGGGGGTGAAGGTGGCAGCCAAGAAGCGAGTTTGATTGCGAAGGTCGCGCTCTGGAATGAACAGACTCAGTTAGGAGTGGTATTTAGCTCTCAGACTGTATTTAGTTTACCTGGAGGGGGCGATCGCTCTCCGGATGTAGCTTGGATAGAGTTGCAAAGGTGGCAAGGGTTAAGTCAGGAGGAACGGGAGGGATTTCCGCCGATTTGCCCGGATTTTTTGATTGAGTTGCGTTCTCGCACAGATAGATTAAAGCCGCTACAGAACAAGATGCAGGAGTATTTGGCGAGTGGGTTGCGGTTGGGTTGGCTGATTAATCCCAAGGATCGGCAGGTGGAAATTTATCGCAAGGGACAAGAGGTCGAAGTGGTGGGGATGCCTGTGGTGTTGTCGGGGGAGGAGGTGTTACCGGGGTTTAGTTTGGAGGTAAGTTAGGTCTAAAGGTTGCTGGTTTTGATCGCTGCTGCTAGGAACTCGACAGATGGAGTGAGGCGATCGCTTGTTGCCGTTCTGGTTTTCTGGCAGGTTACGTCCGAACAGGGAAGCGTCGGCAGCAGCTGAAACAAGCGATCACAGCCGCTTTGGCATCTTTAGATCCATTAGCTACAGTTGGTATGGGTAGGAGAGTTCCGCATCTTAACTAAAGAAGTAATGGGTATGTTCTCTAAAAAGAGAGTCAACTCTTAAGCAGTTCCGGTTGCTCAGGAGAATCCCAACAGCGTTGATATGGCAACTTAATCGAGGAGATACATTAAATGACCTTTGCCGAATCCCGCAGTGAGACTGTTCCGGTTCAGCTACCGAATGGGGCGATCGTCAAAGTTGAGGTGACGAAGAGTGGGCGAGAGGATGTGGGTTTTGATACGAAGCAGTTTCAGCCTGTAGCTGATGCGATCGAGGGTGTGGTGCAGATGATTGCTGCGCCGATTCAGAAGGTGAAACCCAAGAAGGCAACGGTGAAGTTTGGCATGGAACTGGCGATCGAATCTGGGCAACTGACAGCGGTGATTGTAAAAGGTTCAGGTAAAGCCAATCTCGAAATTACGTTGGAATGGGAACGGGAACGGCAGGATAAAGTTGAGCCATGAGTCAGCTAGAGAATCTGCTGCAACAATGCACAGTGAAGCTCACCATTCCTGGTGGATGGGGTACAGGCTTCTTTGTGGCTCCGGGTTTGATTCTCACCTGTGCTCATGTAGTTCAGGGGGCTAAGGATGAACCGATTCAAGTGCGCTGGCAGACTCAAGAGAACTGGGCAGAAGCGGTGGTGGAGCGATCGCTGCCTGAGCCGTATGATTTAGCTCTGTTGCGAGTGATGCTCCCTGCTGATGCCAATCCGCCTTGTGTTTATTTGGATGTAGCGACTCAATCCCGCGACTCGCTCTATCTGTTTGGCTATCCCGATCAAGATTTTCCTAATGGCTGTCCGGTGACGTTTAACTGTGAAGGGTTAACGGGCGATGAGCCAGCGCTTATCAAGTTTGCGTTGGGACAGGTGCGACCGGGAATGAGTGGGGCACCGTTGCTGAATCAGCGAACGGGTAAGGTGTGTGGGATTGTGAAGTTTACACGCGATCGCTCTTTTGACTTGGGTGGTGGAGCGATACCGACTGCCGTGATTCTGGCTCAGTTTCCGGAACTAGTGGAGCAGCAGCGAGCGTTCCATCAATGTAACCAGCGTTGGAATGATTTAGTTGCAGAGCTGCTATCTAGTGATGAAGCAATCAGTCAAACTAACTTAGGTGGTACGAATTATCAAACTCAGATAGGAGTAGCTAACACCAACGTTATCGGGGGAGTGCATTACCATCAGGGTGATGCATCGCAAGGAAAGCAGACAGTGAAGAAAATTCTCCTGCTGTCAGCTAACCCCGAAAATCCTGAAACAGTACGCAGGAGAAAAGAAACTAAGGAGATTAGAGACGTTCTGAAGCGAGCTAAGCATGGCGATCTATGTGAGCTGCACGACAGACCAGATATAAATGCGGCTGAGCTTTCCCAAGAATTAACAACAATTGAACCTGATATTATTGATATTTCTGGATGCGAAAATGGAATTGAATGTTTAACATTAGACGAAAATATCGAAAAAAATGCACGTACAGAGGCGGAGAAATTAAAATTAATAGCTGAATTGTTTCAACTTCACTATCAGAGCATAAAATGCATTATTTTAAATGGCTGTTACTCTGAAGAGCAAGCTAGAGAAATTGTTCAGCATATTGATTTTGTGATTGGTATAAGTCGAGATCTGGAAGATGACAGGGTTATTAAGTTCCTTAGTGAGTTTTACTACTATATCGGATCAGAACGAACAATCAGAGATTCATATAATCTAAGTTGTAATTATCTCCAGAGGAGAGGACTTGAGGATATTAATATACTGCCTACACTATTAGATAAATATAATGAAAGGAAACGCAGAGAACTGGAAGAGGAACTAAGCGTTTGTGATAAAGAAATAGAAAAGAATCCAAACAATGTAGAACTGTGGAAGAAGAGAGGGAGTTTACTCAAAGAGCTAGGTCGTGCTGAAGAAGCGAATGAAGCCTATGAAAAAGCCTCTTCACTTGCTCCTAATGACTATAAAATTAGGACTGAGCAGGGAGACGCATTAGAACAGTTAGAGAAGTATGAAGAAGCAGTTAATGCTTATGACAAAGCACTTGAATTAGAGACGGAAGACTACAAAGTTTGGTGGAAAAAGGGGCAAGCTCTTGTTGAAGTAAAAAAATATGGCGAAGCCGTGGAATCTTACGATAAAGCAGTTGCCCTAGCGATTAAACTTGAGCAACCTTCTCCAGAGCGATACATAATCTGTAGAGAATATGCTTCTCTCTTAAACAAACTAGAGGAATACCAAAAGAGTATATTCATGTACAAAAAATCGTTAGGATTTGAGCCGAGATATCGGGCATCAAGTTACCTAAAAAGGCAAGTATATAAAAAAATGTTTTCTGGGAGAGGCTAATTTTTGAATATTAGGTTATATTATTTGACGTTGAGGTATCTGTAGATGAGATATCGATTTCCATTGACTAAATGCGATGGTGTATTTCAAGGTCAGCATTAGCCCCTCGGTTTTTCGTTTCTACATACTGTGTAGTGACTATGAGCACCGGCTTGGGCAGAGAACTTGGATATATCTACAGATCTCCTCTTTTTTTCCTCTTATCCTTTATTAGGATTGTTATTCGCTACAACAATTTTGCTGTAGGTATTAAAGATGTCTGACAGCAAATTTAAGGAAAACTCAACCCTACTTCTATATAAAAATTGTGATGAGCTAAAGGAAGAGTTTCTTTCACTTCAAACACCAAGAGATGTAGCTAGGCTATTAGAGGTTTCATATGATCGACTTGTTTATCACCTCTACATAGTTCCTGAAAATCGAAAATATGCAGAGTTTTCAGTCCCGAAGAAATCTGGTGATACTCGAATAATTTCAGCTCCTGCAACAGCACTGAAAATTTTGCAACGAAAGCTTAGTCAGGTTCTATACAGCGTCTATGAGCCAAAAGCTGCTGTACATGGCTTTGTACCTAGTCGGAGTATTCTCACAAATGCGAAGCAGCATTTGCATAAGAGGTTTATCTTAAATATTGATTTGAAAGATTTTTTTAATAGTATTCATTTTGGTCGAGTCCGAGGAATATTTATGGCACCTCCTTACAAACTCCCAGAAGAGGTGGCAACGGTTCTTGCAAAAATTTGTTGCTATTCTGGAAAGCTTCCCCAAGGTGCTCCTACATCTCCTATTGTTTCTAATATGGTCTGTCCTCGAATGGATAGCCAGCTTAGGCTATTGGCAAAGGAGTTCAAATGCACTTACACGCGGTATGCTGATGATATTACTTTCTCGACAACTTTGCCTAATTTCCCGAAAGAAATAGCATATATAAATATTGAAGAAGATAAACCGAAAATCCTAGTAGGCGAAAGGCTGATATCAGTTATTCAAGATAACGGCTTTGAAATTAATGAGAATAAAGTTAGATTACAGTACAAAACTAAGCATCAAGAAGTGACGGGACTAACTGTAAATCAGTTTCCTAACGTCAAGCGTGATTATGTGAGAAAAATTAGCTCGATGCTTCATGCCTGGGATAAATTTGGATTAGATTCTGTTCAAAAAAGATACATAGAGAAATGCTCTAAAGAACTAGGAATACCTGCGGAAGAAGTTCCTCCGTTCCAGGAAGTGCTTCGAGGAAAAATTAATTTTCTTGGTATGGTTAGAGGAAAAGATAATGAAATTTATCGCAAGTATCTGAATTGGTATCGCAGGCTCTCAAACCGAGAGTAATTCTTGCTCCGTCCTCTGGCACAACAGTTAAAAACTAGCGATCGCTAAAAATCCCATTCTTCAAACAGTTCGGCAACAGACATGGAAAAGCCCGGAACGATCGCTTCACCCTCTAGCGCATCTGGAGGACGAAGGAAGCGATCGGGTTCAGGCGAATGGTAAACCAGAACATATTTTTCATCAGGATGGATCACCCAGACTAAGCGAGTATCGTTCTCAAAATATTCCACAATCTTGTCGTGGATTTCCTCAACGGTGTTGCTGGGTGAAAGAATTTCAACCGCCAGATCAGGAGAACCTTGAAAGAAACCACGGGGCGGACGTTTTAAGCCTTTGAGCCGTTCTTTAGAAACGAAAGATACGTCGGGCGATCGCTTGTTGCCGTTCTTTAAGGTAAACGCTGTACTGGAATCGCAAACTGCCCCTAGCTTATTCTGCTGAACAAACGTTGTCAGCAGTGCAACTAAAATGCATGCAACATAGCCATGCTCCATCCCTGAATTGCCCATATCGACAAGCTCCCCATTCACCAACTCATAACGATGCCCATCTTTGGACAGTGCCATAAATTCCTCATCTGTCCAAACCTTTTTCTCGGTGGAGATTGTCATAAACCAAGCCTCCTGAGAGCTTCCCGAATCGCTACTTCTAGTGTGACACCTTAGATGACTGGCAAAGAGTGATTGATCGCCTCACAGAACGTTACCTCAACGTGCGCGAGGGTGAAACCCATGATTTGAACCAGTGCCTCACCCTAGATGCCATTCTCAGCCTCAATTTAGAACAATGTCGCCTCGTCACTCTTTCCGCTTGCGAAACCGGATTGATTAATTACGTCAACGGAATTAGCTCAAACCCTGTTGACAAACAAGGGTAAGCGGCAAAAAAGTGTTATTCGACATTTTTTGTCGAGTAACACTTTTTTTGTCGTCATAACAAATTAGTGTCACTTTTAGGGATACAGCTACACGCCTTGGTATAAGAGAATTATAGCGATTTTACTTCCATAAGTTATTTCTGACCTCATTAACAAATTGAGTGGCGTTATTCGATTCCATAACAATTTCGGTGTCGTTTCTTAAAAATTAATTTCAATTGAAAAGTCGGCATTTCTTAACAAATTAAGTGTCATTTTTTATAGCCAATGGGGTAAGATACTCCTTGAGTTAGTACCTTTGTTCTGACTTGCTGAATGGCATAGCGAGTCATACTGTCGCTGCTGTCTTGAAGAGTAGAAGAGTAGCTGACACGAGTGAGCCTCTTTGAACAAGCGTCTGCCTGTGTGACTGAATCATGAAAGTATTTTCACTCAGGAGCATCTCGATGACTGAAATTTCGTCTGACGCTCGAACACTCGATAACGCTTCGCTATCAGACCTTCCCCCAATTTTCTCTGTAGATGAAGATGAGGACTACGCAGAAATCCAGGAGGGAGAACAGGAAAGAGAAACCAATCAAATTGTCACTGGACTACTCTCAGATGAGGCTCAGCTCAAGATGGAGGTGATCGAGAGTCTCCTTGCGACTTGCGATCGCAAAACATACGGGCAAAAACTAAGGGAAGCAGCAGATAAACTCGGAAAATCCGTTCGGAGCATCCAGCGACTGGTCAAAAATTACGAAGAGAAAGGTTTATCTGCCATCACGAATACGGAACGTTCTGACAAGGGTAGCTACCGCATTAGCTCTGACTGGCAAAAGTTCATTATTAATACCTACAAGCAAGGAAACAAGGGCAGTCGGAAAATGACTCCGGCTCAGGTAGCACTCAGGGTAAAAGGAAGAGCCAGAGAACTAGGTTTAGAAGAATACCCCAGTCACATGAGCGTGTACCGCGTTCTCAACCCCCTCATTGAGCAGAAAGAAAAGAAACAGAAGGTGCGGAATGCAGGATGGCACGGTTCGCAAGTCTCTCATCAAACTCGTGCCGGACAGACTTTGGAGCCAAGATACAGCAACCATACCTGGCAGTGCGACCACACCAAACTCGATATTATGCTGGTCGATCAGTATGGCGAACCTCTCGCTCGTCCTTGGCTAACGAAAATTACCGACAGCTACTCCACCTGTATCATGGGGATTCATCTGGGTTTCGATCCCCCCAGTTCTCAAGTGGTTGCTTTGGCATTGCGCCATGCTGTTTTGCCAAAACAATATGGAGCGGAATTTAAACTCCATTGCCAATGGGAAACTTACGGTGTACCAGAAAACCTATTTACTGATGGTGGTAAAGATTTTAAATCCGATCATCTGAGGCAAATTGCCTTTCAACTTGGGTTTGAACGCCATCTCCGCGCTCGTCCTAGTGAAGGGGGTATTGAGGAACGGGGTTTTGGAACGCTCAATACAGACTTCCTTTCCGGGTTCTGGGGATATGTCGGTTCAAATTTACAACAACGCCCAGAATCAGCCGAGAAAGATGCTTGCTTGACTCTGCGGGAACTTGACCAGTTATTGGTGCGCTACATTGCCGACAACTACAATCAACGCCTCAGTCCGAAAGATCGGAGTCAAACGCGCTTTCAGCGTTGGGAAGGGGGACGGCAGGTTCTTCCGACACTGATGCGCGAACGAGACTTAGATATCTGCTTAATGAAGAAGACTCGGCGCACCATTTACAAAGGCGGGTATCTGAACTTTGAGAATTTGCGTTATCGCGAAAGCTATCTAGAAGCGAATCAGGGAGATAGTGTCATTGTCCGGTATGACCCCAGAGACATTACGACTATCTGGGTGTACCGTCTGGAAAAAGGAAAAGAGGTTTTTTTAGGTGCGGCTCATGCTCTGGACTTAGAAACGGAGCAGCTTTCTTTAGACGAGGCAAAAGCGGCTAGCCGGAGAGTTCGTCAAGCTGCCAAAACCATTAGTAATCATACTATCCTCTCGGAAGTGCGCGATCGCGATGCTTTCATTGAGCAAAAG
>JAIUYC010000142.1 GCA_020216575.1 Coleofasciculus sp. S288
AGTACCGGACCCGGACGGTCGCTAGCAATTGTAGCAACAATCCCTGTTTTGGCAATGCCGCTTTGGTGAGCTATTCCCCATTCCTCCAGCTTTTGCCCAATAAATTGGGCAGTTAGCTGTTCCTTAAAACCGAGTTCCGGACGCTGGTGAAGTCGCCTGCGCCACTCGACTAACTGAGGTTGCAAGGCTCGAATACCGAGTCTAATCTGAGAGAGGTCAACTGAATGGGGGATGGGAAAAGTAGAAACCATTTTTCAAACGATAAGAAACAGCAGAGACTTAAAGATAGACGCATCTCAGCCGAACTGTAAGCGTCACGATCAAGACCAATTGCTAAACTATAAACTACTTTTATAGGATTAATTGTTTTAAAAATTAAACACTAAGTATTTTGTAAAAAACCCTACAAGATTTAAACAATAAACTTACAAGGATCGTTGGTTAGGGCTTGTAGGTACTTTTTCTCAAGGTTATCTCCTTCTAATTGAGAGGGACTAGAGACTAGGGACTAGGAACTAGGAAAATACCGAATTCAGTTGTTGGCGATCGCTCTAAATCTAGCTCTACTAGCCTCTAATCCCTAGTTCTTAGCCCCTTAGCAGTTGTTCTAGATCCAGATTGGAAGCAACTCCAGCTAATTGGGTTAGTTCAGTTGGATCGACTAGATAAGGAATAATACCCAACACAGGTGTGTTCGTTAGGGACTCGATCAAGTCAATCGGCGTCCAATCGGCAATTTCTTTCTCGGAACAAGGCTTGACGCAATTCAAGACAATTCCTTGAAGGTGGACGCCCGACTGACGCGCTAGGGCAACATTAGCAACGGCTTGAGCGATCGCACCCAGTTTCACGGACACCACCAACACCGTCGGCAACCGCCAGTCCCTTGCCAAATCGGCAACCGTGAGTTCGCGAGTTATGGGTGAACCCAGTCCTCCCAGTGCTTCTACCAGCACCCATTGACGTTTTTGACGCAAAGTGTTAAATGCTTGCCAAGCTAGCGTCAAATCAATCGGACGCCCTTCTCGTTCTGCCGCCACAGGTGGGGCAACGGGGGCTTGAAAGGACAAGGGTGTAACCTCTTCTGGGGTTTGAGAGAGGTCAAAGAGTTTTTGGTACAACTCGCTATCGCCCGTCCCCGTCTGAATTGGCTTCAAAATCCCCAGTCTCTCTTGAGGACGGTAAGTTTGCCAATAGGCAGCAAGAGCACAGGTCAAAACCGTTTTGCCTGTCTCGGTGTCGGTCCCCGTAATCAGTAGTGCTTTCAAGGATTACTTGCCGCTCCAAAAACGCTAACAATTGCGAACATCTTGTTTCCTCACTTACCCAGAGTAGCTTGTAGCACAAAGTTCGTCCGTTCTGGGGAAATCACATCAATCGCATATTCACCAGGCGTAACAAATTGGAGACCTGAGGCATTGCGTTCAACATGCCCGTTGGGAAAGCGGACATTGACATTCACGCCACCCTCTTGAACGTTGACCGTCAGCGCCTGTCCTTCCGGAACCCGAATCAGATAGCGCTTAACTCTCTGGGGCCCGGTTTGACCAAGAAGTTCCAACGAGGGGGTTCCTGCTTGGATGTTGACTCGTTCTTCATCATACTGAGGCGTAGGCGTGGGGGAGGTGGTGGGGGATGGAGATGTCGGTACTGTTGGGGATGGAGATGCCGGTACTGTTGGGGATGGAGATGCCGGTACTGTTGGGGCTGCCAAACTCACTACTAACCTGTAATCGGCTTCCGACAGACCTTGAACTGGACTGAGTTGAATCGTGTAATCGCCCGTGAAGGGGAGCGTTCCTTCCCATTGCTGCACCCGTCTTGCCCGATTGCCAACGGGTCTTCCATCGGGTCCGAGTACGGACATCAATACCCCTTCGACAGGAATAGTAGCGCTAAGCCTTTGGTCTTGTTGACCCCGAACGAGATAGTTAACCGTTGGATTCGCTGCTGTCAAAGACCCTGATTCTGTGATGGTTTGACCAGATGCCAGATCTAAGCGCCGACTATAGGGAGTAGTTTCAGTCGGTGTTGGCGTTGGTGTTTCTGTATCTGTAACCGTTGGAACGGGTGTCTCAGTGACAATCGGGGGCGATTCTGTTACCCCAGGGTCTTGTGCATTGCGGAGACTGCTGAAAATTGCCCAAGAGCCAAGTCCTGCCAGTAATGCCAGCCCTGTACCAATCCCCACCACAGCCCAAGGATTATCCCATAGCGATCGCTCATTCGGTTCGGGAACGACAGGATCGGGGCGTCCTGGATTTCTGTGGCTGGCACTTTCAGGTTCCGGACGGCGTCCCACAGCAACTGTTGCCACGTTAGAGACAGGGGGTTGTTGGGGTTGTGGAGGAGGTGGAGGTGGAGGTGGTGGGGCGATTGGTTGGGGAGTGGCAGCACCAGGTTGCAGGGCTTGCATCACTTCCATTGCCGATTGATAGCGATCGCCCGGTCGGTAAGCCAGCATCCGGTTCAAGACATTGGCAAAATCATCTGTGACATTCATCGCCCAGCGACGCCAGTTCCAAGTCAGGGCATTATCATCAAAAAGTGACTGTGGCTCTTTCCCTGTTAACAGGACAACAGCTGTCGCTGCTAGGGAATAAAGGTCACTACTGGCATAAGCCCTGCCGGTTTGCAGTTGTTCGCTGGGCGCATAACCAACTTTCCCAACCGTTGTGAGGGGGGCTGTCCCTGCTGGAGCCATAAAACGGGTTGCCAATTCTTTGACAACACCGAAGTCAATCAATACGGGCAGAGCATCCGATTTTCGCAGAATGATATTATCAGGCGTTATATCCCGGTGGATAATGTTTTTGCTGTGGATGTGGTCTAACACCGGCAACAAATGTAGTAACATTTGTCGTACCTCTGCTTCTGAGAAGGTTCGGTTGTCAGTCACGGCATTCCCCTGAAGGGCTGGTCCTGGGGCGTTTGGATCGGTGCTTTGAATAACAGTTTGGGCTTTGCGATCGTTGAGCAGCTCGCGATAGGTTTTCCCCTCCACATAGTCCTGAACTAAAAACAGCCGTCCGTCTTGCTCAAAGTTCTCTCGAAACTGAGGAATTTGGGGGTGATTAATTTTATAGAGGGTTTCTGCCTCTCGTTGGAACAGTTCCTTTGACTTGTTCAGTTCAAAGGCTCCTGTCTGAGGAGGAATCAATTCCTTGAGAGCACAGCGTTCATTAAAGCGACCTTGATCTTCTGCGAGATAGGTTCGACCAAATCCACCTTGACCGAGAACCCTGATCAAGTGGTAGCGGTTTTGCAGAATAGTTCCTGCGGCAATTGGTGGTTCCATGAGCGTGTAAATCAGTTTTTACGAAAAAAAGGATGTATAACCCAAGTTTAATTTCTTTAGCCCCGGAGGCAGCTTGCTGCCCTCGCTGCTTTAGCGTACCGTGAATGAATGAAACTAGCCAATAGCAGGTTTTTGAGAACGTCTACGAGATTTCTCTTCCCCAAAGACTCAAACGAGTTCGGGGAACTTATTCATTTACTTCCGATGAGTCTGTTTGAACATGCGGCAAGGGGACTCCGTTATAACTGGAGCATTTGCGGCAGGGGAATTGGTAAGCCGTGCAAAATTCAAAATTCAAATGACCAGAACTCAGTAGCATCAAGGCTTGTAACAACTGTAAGGATGCAACGTCTAGGTGCGATAGCTTATCAATAAATACATTGAGAGATTAACTCATGATCATGTTTCTTGTTCGTTTATCATTTCATTTGTCAAGTTACAAATAATTTACTAAAGATAAACTAGATTAATCGCTAAATTTCAATGACTTCTATACCTCAGAAAAACGATGACTTAATTGCAGGAGTTTTCGGACTGTATTAGATTTAGCGGATTTTCATCGGGCAATTGATAGATAATTGAGGAAACAGTGTTCTAGCGAATGCTCTGGGTTGATGAAAAACTGCGCCCCTTAGTCCTTAACTGCTGCTACCCAGAGCGAGAAGAACTAGCTCCACGTCATGCGATCGCAAAGGCAACTATATTGCAGTATAGTGATAAATTGTAATATTGGATAATAAGTTTGTTACTTTTGGTTTATTTTTTTCGCTCTAACTTAATGTTAGCCAACCAGCAGTTTTGCCAGCCTAAGAGGCTTAAATTTATTTCATTGGGCTGATGAATTGATTGACATCTGTATATGAATAGAGCTTCTCCGCCAAGCTGATTTCTCGGAAATTCTTAGAAATGTTCATAACCTGAAATGTTAATATTGCGATGAAATGAGCTTCGAGGGTCTGCTGTGAGCCATTCTGCAACGTTAACGCTTCAGCCAACATTACCGCCGATTGCGGATAACAATCGTCTACGACTATTTTCTGGTTCTGCTAATGCTCCATTGGCACAGGAAGTGGCTCGCTATCTGGGGATGGACTTGGGACCGATGGTTCGCAAGCGGTTTGCTGATGGAGAGCTATACATTCAAATTCAAGAATCGATTCGCGGCTGTGATGTCTACTTGATTCAGCCATGCTGCCGTCCTGTGAACGATAACTTGATGGAATTGCTGATTATGGTTGATGCCTGTCGTCGGGCATCAGCACGGCAAATTACCGCCGTCATTCCCTACTATGGTTATGCCCGGGCAGACCGCAAAACAGCGGGACGCGAGTCGATTACCGCTAAGTTGGTTGCTAACTTGATTACCGAGTCAGGTGTCAGTCGGATTTTAGCAATGGATTTGCACTCGGCTCAAATCCAGGGTTACTTTGACATTCCATTTGACCATATCTACGGCTCACCCGTGATTTTGGACTACCTAGCCAGCAAAAACTTATCTGATATTGTTGTGGTTTCACCCGATGTGGGCGGTGTGGCTAGGGCGAGAGCATTTGCCAAAAAGTTAGATGATGCTCCACTGGCAATTATCGACAAACGGCGGCAAGCGCACAATGTGGCGGAAGTGATGAATGTTATCGGGGATGTCAAAGGTAAAACTGCTGTACTCGTAGATGACATGATTGATACCGGTGGCACGATTACTGAAGCAGCGAAGATCCTGCGTGAAGAAGGGGCGCGTCAAGTGTATGCCTGTGCTACTCACGCCGTTTTTTCGCCTCCAGCGATAGAGCGTCTGTCGAGCGGATTGTTTGAAGAAGTGATTGTGACAAATACAATTCCGGTTGCTGAAGAAAACTGCTTTGAACAGCTAACCGTGCTTTCAGTCGCTAACTTGCTCGGGGAGACAATCTGGCGGATTCACGAAGATAGTTCGGTCAGCAGTATGTTTCGCTAGACCATTCATAAAAAGCGACAGGGAAATCTTAACCTCTCGTGGGCTTTTTAAGAGAGTCGCCCCACCGATGATGAACATAGGGTATTAGGCTTAGATTTTATGCCCTATTTTTTATGTCCTAAAACCATGCCCAGATAAAGGCATGGTTTTTTATTTTTTTCAAGGTCAGATGGATATTAATTTTACTGAGTAGAGGTGCTGGAATAGTAGCTGTGGTGAAGCGCGTAGAATTTGAACATCACCCAGATTGTTGTGAAAACCGACACCCTCTTCTACAGCCTCTTTCAATCCTTTCCCAGCATCTTCTTTGAACTGATTGACCAATCTCCAACGGAAGCATCTGCCTATGAATTCACCTCCCGCGAAGTCAAACAACTTGCCTTTCGGATAGACGGTTTGTTCTTGCCAACAACCAAAAATCTAGAGAAACCGTTCTATCTGGTTGAAGTTCAGTTTCAACCCGACGAAGACTTATAATACCGCATTAAATTAATTGAGACAATCATTGTCTATAAATTACCGCAAAAGAGCCGCGAGGAGATTGAAGCCATGTTAGGTTTAAGTGAACTCAAACAAACCAAAGTCTATCAGGAAGCCTTAGAAGAAGGTGAGCACCGAGGGAAGCTAAAAGCCAAATTGGAAACTATCCCGGAACTCATACAGTTGGGATTGCGTTTGGAGCAGATTGCCGGAGCGTTAAAGTTGCCGTTGGAAGCGGTGCAGCAAGCAGCACAGTTATTTCATGAACAGAACGTCGCTGCTTTTATCCAACTGTTGAATGAACAGCGATCGCTCTTTTCTCCTCAAGATTTGGCTAACTTAGAGCGGCTAATCGCGCCTTTGCCTGATGAGAGCGAGGAGTTGTCACACGCGATCGCAACTTGGTGCAACCCGGAAGAACGCTCTCAAATCCTCAATAGTCTGCGTCAGGTTCGTGAAACCCTTTCTTTCGGTGCACATGAGCAGAGAGTAGAAACTAATACTGCCACGGATAAGCCCCTGGACGATAAACCCAACAAACAAACTCTGCAAAACGCTATCTGGTCTAGTTCTTCTCAATCTAATTGAATCTCGGTAAGGCTTATCGCTCAATCTCAGCCGTTCAGATCCCCGACTTTTTTGAAAAGTCGGGGATCTACGCTTCACGCTATCACCTTCGAGGACACAACACATCAAACAGGGCTTTGGGAATCTCCTCGAAATGCTCTAACACAAAGTCCATCAGCGCAAGATGGCGCAAATCGTTGGCACTAGGACGGCGAGAGGTGTGTCCTTGGCTAAACCAGCGCTGGACGGTTAACACCGAGCGGGAGCAGATAGAGGCAAGCTCATCGTGAGTTACTTGCCATTTGGCATAGAACTGTTGGGGTGTCATTCCGAGTTGGCAGTGGCTGTAGAGTTCAATCAGCGTCCGCTCTCGCTGAGTTAAAGGGCGAGGATAGGTTGAATGAGGGCGTTGTTGTTTTGGCATGATGGAAAAAGCTCCTTTTATTGAGGGAGTGAGCCGCGCTGATGATGCTTGGGGCGCTCGGCAGCGCGGCTTTTGTACATATGATTATGTACAATTTCAATATTAACAATGAATTATCTAAAAAGCAATAGTTATTTTAGGGAAAAATGTAAAAGTTTTTGCCTTAAAATTAGGGATTATTGATTAGAAAACGCAGGTAATAATAGAGATAAATTTATTGTTATAGATTCCAGAATTAATGTTTTTATATTAGCCTCTGAAATTGATGTTATTGGTAAATTCTTGTAGGGGCGGGTTTGACCGGGGAATCATGCATCCCATAGACAATCTATATAAACCCGCCCCACTACTGCATGGCATGCCATGCCCCTACCAGATGTGGGGTCTGTGCGTAAGTCCTGTATAAATTCTCCCCCGCTCCTCCGCCAACCGTATTTTTACAAAAACGGGATGTTCCCTGAGTAGAGTGAATTTTGAACAGAATTTATAAATACTCTAAAAACTGCTCTGGAACGATACGCAGTTCTCCAGATTTACATTGCTTGATATCTAGCCAAAGGGCTGTTGCCTTCTCGTCTCCTTCCGTAAATTCTACTTGTTCAAGTTGATAAAATTTGGGGTCAGTAAAATCGCCTTGATAGAGTTGAATAATTTCGTGACCGGGTTGACCGTTGTACACAAACAAGTTTTCTATACAGCCAAGATATTTGATATTGGTTAATTCTGCCTGGAGTTCTTCTTGAAACTCTCTTCGCAAGGCATCATGGCTGGTTTCCCCGAAGTCAACACCGCCACCCAAAGCGCGATAAAATGTCTGTTGCTTGACTGGGTCGTAACCTTCTGCAAGAAGCGTGCGATCGCCATTCCGAATCAGACCTAATGCAATCACGCGAATTCGATTGGGTTGGTTCATCCTTTTTTGACTTGCTGAACGCGCTTCAGTTTTGCTGAGATTCATAGAAAAGCGATCGCCGTTCATTTTCGTCTATAGGCCAATCTTCATTTTCCCCGCCAATGCACAAGCGTTGAACCGTGATATATTCCTTGGCAAGCTGCCTGAGCGAGTTGATCAAGACATCGAGAGCGATCGCATCACTTGTACCT
>JAIUYC010000143.1 GCA_020216575.1 Coleofasciculus sp. S288
TGAACTGAACAGTTTTTAATGCCGCTGTACCGCTCAGTGCAGCTCGGACTTTATATCCTTGCTTAGATAAAAGCTCGCTTAAGAGATTTAAATTTGCAGGGTTATCATCAACTATTAATATGTTTTCTTTGAAAGGAGAATTTTGAGGAGTATCCATTTTGACCCTCTCGAAGATTGGATTAAATTCAATAACTGTTCGTACTCGAAATTGTTAGTCAACGTAGCGATCACATTAGCGAGAGGTTCATTGAGTGTGCGAATTCGAGCCATAAAGGATTATATCAGTTCTACATCCAGTTCTAGGAGAGCGCTCTGGAAGTCAGCCACTCAATCTGGAGGCAGAATACCAAGGGCAGTGGGAATCGAAATATCCATCTGTGTTTCGGTTTTTATAGGTGTGGCGGTGAGTTTATCATAGACAAAGCGCACTCCGGTATGGCTGTGTAAGGCGTCAAAAATCTCTGTCTCTCGGAAGGGTTTGCTGATAAAGTCATCACACCCCGCACAGAGGAAGTAGTTTGTTCTTCCTCTAAACTACTCGCTGTTACGGCAACAATCGCTGTCGATTGACCTTTTGTTACCGAGTTGGTGGCGTGGAAGCCCCTCTCTTTCAAGAAGGGAATCGGAGTTGAGGCGATATGTTGAGAGTTTTTGAAGAATCAGCCAATTCCGCTTTACCGTCTAGAGAATAGAAGAGGATGTCTGAAAGGTCGCTTTGCACATCTCCCACTAACCCATTAGGAGTTGCTCTGAGGTCGAAAACTCTGGTTCTTTCTTCAAGGTTTAATACTCAGAAGGTAGTATAGCAAAAGGCTCCAGGGCAGTGGTTCGACAGGCTCACCAATCAGACAGTGGTTCGACAGGCTCACCAATCGGGCAGAAGGGATGCATATTGACTGGCCCATGCAAAACCTCCCTGCTGGGACGGAGTTGGCTGACATGAACTACCTCATATTAAGTTTTCCAGTTGACTGAGATTAATACCAGCGAAGATCACCAAGTTAAAGATTAAGTTAAAAATTTCATGATTGGGCGGTGACAATTCCTGCTCTCAGCCTCAACCTAATTGCTCCCGAAAATAGAGGCGATACAACTCGCAGCTCGGTGTTGCCTGATTCCCCTGAAGCTTAATCAGACCCATGCTTTCTAATTTATAGGCGATGCTTGCTTCTAATCGCACATTTCCTGGCGCTGTAACCACCTGGTGAAGTGCTGCTGCTAATTCAGAATTCTGTTGCAGATTTGCTAGGTGACGCTGCAAATGGTTGCGATAAATTCCGGAGAGGGTAGGAGCGTCTTGCAGGAGTTGCTCTAAACTCTCCTCTTTCTTACCCTGAGGAAGCTGGGAGGGATTAGCGAGGTGATAGAGAGCAAGGCGTACTAGATAGGGATGTCCACCCACCATCGCCAGTAGAGGTGCAAGGTTTTGCGCTCCCGCTCCGCCCTTTGCCCAATCGAGTCCGTGTCGCATTGCTAAATTCTGCACCTGTTCGCTGGTAAATTCTGGCAACTTAATGGGTAGACCAACATTAAACGGAGATTGATTGATATCTAAGGGAACATAAACTTCCGTCGTGTGAACCACCACCAATCGGAGTTTTTGCCAAATACTCAGTTCTGAAGCATCCTCGTACCAAGAGCGCAGCAACGGTAGAAAGTCGCCAGAGATTTCTGGATGCTCGAATGTCTGGTTCACTTCATCCAACGCCAAGACTACGGGGCTGTCGATCGCTGATAGCAGATACTCTTGGAAATAGACTGTGCAGCTTACTTTGCTGCCAATATCCTCATCCCAATACTCATCCAGTCTTGGTTCTAACTTCAACTGACGACTGACATTGGCACACAACCAGCGCAGGAACTTATCCAAGTCGCAGAAAACTGTGCTATCTGCCCGATGCAAATTTAACAGCACGGTGTGTAGCCCAGCTTGTTTGGCATGAGCCAGAATTCTGTGCATTAGGGAGGTTTTCCCCATTTGCCTGGGAGCTTTGATGCGGAGCAAGCTTCCAGGTTTGCCAATCTCTGCATAGGCAGATTCTTCAATGGGGGGACGCTCGATGTAAAAAATTGAATTGAGCGGCACTGGCCCACTAGGAAATTCTAGGGATGGGAGATTGGAGTTCCCTGCTGTCTCCTCTTTGGTAAGAGGTGTTTCTCCCTTACCTCCTCTTCCTCTCTCTACCTTGGTGTACTGGTAATGCTCCAAGACTGATTGCACATTTTTTTTAGTGACTTTCTCCCCCAGCGCCTCTGAGAGAGATTGCCATAACTGAGAGCCGACTTCTTTGATGTAATCAGAGTCATACCCAGACTGTTCGGCAATCTCCCAGTACGTCTGTCCTGACCATGACTGACAGAAGACAAATTGCTGAATGTAATTGAGACGCTTTTGTTTGAGAACTTTGTCCAGAATTTCTAGAGCTTCGTCAACATCCATCTCTCAAG
The DNA here is from genome assembly GCA_020216575.1 of Coleofasciculus sp. S288. Lineage (GTDB taxonomy): Bacteria > Cyanobacteriota > Cyanobacteriia > Cyanobacteriales > Coleofasciculaceae > JAIUYC01. The sequence continues at coordinate 2,449 of JAIUYC010000143.1, forward strand.
GGGGTTTGAAAGGAGCGTCCTGCTCCAAGCGATCGCACAAAAAATGTACCTAACCATTTGTGGGTAGACTACGCCTGTTGTGACTCTCTTGTCAAATTGGTCAAAGAAATTTAATGTTCATCTTTTCCGGTAGAAGTAGTCCAGCGTTGAGGGGAAAAGCCATCCGTAAACTTATTGTTTGTAATTCTCCATTACCAAAAAGCGGTTTTTAACTACAAGTACAAGAGAGCCATTGTTAAAAACTAAACTGCGCCCTGACGTTACCCACGTAGATATTGGGATTATCGCTGAAGTTGTTGGGGTTGCCAATTAGGTAAAAGGCGGGGACAAGTGCCAAATTATCGGTCAATGGATAAAAATAAGTAGCTTCAAACTCATACTGCACCCCTCCATTCCCACCACCAGAGACAAGAAATTGACGACCATCCAGAACCGAAAATGGAATTTGGTACGATAAGGTTGCCAATGCTCCTTCCTTACCCAAGTCAGGAAAGGCGACTCCTAATTGAAGTGCTTGGGCATTCACTTCACCATCGGGTAAATCTGCTCTTCGGGGATTAAGATTGGTACTCCCATAGCCATAGCGTCCGAAAATACCAAAACCAGGAGAAACTAACCAGTCGAAGTTAACACTAAAGGTGTCAGCCGTGGCACGTCTGAGTTCGCCACCAAAACCATCATCGGCAAGTCCGTAAATGGGTTCACCTTGAGCACCACCTTTAAACAATCCGGCAGTTGAATCCCGACGAGAGCGATTGTAAAGCAACCGGAGGTTTAGGCGATCGCTAGGGGAAAAAGTCAACTCCGTGGTGAACGTGTTAATCCCATTAAATAACCCTTTGGCTGGGTTAGAAGCAGAACCGAAGGGGGGTTGCGGCAGAAATTCAGTATTTTCTGCTAGATAGGCTACCCCCAGTCTAAATTGTTGGCTCATCTGCCAAAAAGCAACAACTCCAGCACCGCGATCGAGCGTGTTCAGCAAAGTACTGCCACCGGAGTTAAAACTGCTAGTCCCTCTCAAGAATAAGGTGAAGCGATTGGCGTCAAAGTGACGATACCAGTTAATCTGGGGACCAACAGTAAACTGAATGCGATCGCTAACTGGAAACGAATAGAACAATTCACGAATAATCACATCATTGGTTTCAACGGCAGGGGTTTGATCAGTAAATGGGACGCCGAACGTATTGAATAAACCCGCAGAAACAAACTCGTTCGCCGGAGAGTTCCCATTTCCAGCAACAAGTTGCGTGACTAATTGATCTTTCCCTGTAAAGGACGTGGTAAAGTTCAGAAACACTAAGTAGCTGGATGTAATATTAGGATTCTCGGTGATCTGCCGCTCTACAGGGTTATTATTTGCGTCCCGCGCTACAGCGAAAGGACTCAACCCTTCTGCCTTGATATCACCCTCTGCAAAAGCACCACTGAGGTTGAAGAAGGCATTGCCAGTCAGCTTGGTGGTGGTGGAAAACTGATTATCTTCTGCAACGGCAACACGACTTTCCAAATTATCCACTCGCGTTCCTAAGGTTGCCAGTTCTGCCTCGAACTCCTGCACCAGTCGTTGTAGTGTTTCTAAATCCTCGCGAGTCACCCCGTTATCTGGACTCGAGGCAATGAGACGCTCAACTTTTTGTAGACAGGCGTTCAAACCTGCCGCGAATTCAAAACGGGTAACTGCGCGGTTGCCGCGATAGGTACTATTGGGATAGCCAGCAATACAGCCGTAACGTTCTACGAGCGATCTCAACGCCTCATACGCCCAGTCTCCAGGTGAAACATCCCGCAACTGCGACACATTAGTAACTTGGGACATGGGTTCAGTCATAGTGATATCTTCCGTCTCTGAAGATAACTCAACTACAGAGGTAATCTCATCAAGAGGCAGCACGGCGTCAGAAGTAGCGGCATTTCCGGTATCCGAGATAAGTTCAGTTCCATCAGTTACATTTACATTCCCAATCGTCTGCGTTGTGTCAGAGACAGTATCTGCTTCTTGTTGATCAGAAGATATCGGTATAGTAGTAGCGATCGCCTGCGATCGCATGACGAACATCACCCCATTGGCAACCAACAAAGACATCCATAAAATCCCAAGTACAGTGAGCCGAACCTGCAAAGTTGATGCATCCTTAACCATCGCTCCTCATACCTATTCTCGATAATCAAATTTTCAGAACCTTGCAGAAACAAGCAGCAGATTTAGGATAAAAGTAGAATCAGGGTGAGGAATTTCCCACACCTCGGCTTTTGCAACTGTAATATCAATTTTCTAAAATGCTGCTACACATTAATCTCCGTGTCAATCTTGCTTGGCATAAATTAGTTATTGCCCACCTATTCTACATTCCCTCGTCAAGTCCATAGGTTAAGCTTTTAATGTCGTAAACTCTAATATTGGGTTCACCATCGAGCATATCGGGAAATTGTTCCAATAGCCTTTCCGTATAAGGCTGTTTCAAATGTTCGGCGAGGGCTTCTCGACTTTTCCATTCCTCGAAATAAATAAATGAATTCGGTACGGTTGATTCCTCGTAGAAGCTATAGCTAATTACACCGTCTTCTGCCCTCGTGGGTTCCAAAGTAGCTGTGGCAAGCTTTATAAATAAATCTCTCTTCTCCGGTTTTATTTTAAATCTTGATGCCAGAACGACTGGAACATCAACTTGAGTAGCTTGTGCTAACTCCTGTGTTTCTTGCTTAGAAATATCCTGCGTTGGCTTACTGGCAATTGAAGAGGTACATCCAGTGCTAAAAACGGTAAAAAGCAATAAAACTGAAAAGACGTGTTTTCGATAGCGTTTGGGAAGCGGTTTCTGTAAGAGGGGTGTTAGCGAATTCGCCCAACTACAGGGTTGTTTAGACTTAAAAGCAGGGAATTGAGATTTCACCATAGTGTTAATATCTGATTAATTGAATTCCAATTTACCGAATTTAAATAGGGGGAGACAATGGTGAATCTTTAGATGAAGTTGGTAATTTTATTGATAAAGATTTGGCTTCATCGAGTGGATACATCTCAAAGTTGCATTCAAACGATTGCAACTCGGTATCAGCATTTGGTCAGCAAAATCTTTTTGCTCTTCAGTTATCGCCCAAATGCTGATGGTATAAGAGCTGAGATAACTTATTTTTTAGCAATCCCTAAAGAAAAAAGTTGCTCGGCATAGGATTTGATTAAATCGCTAAAGGCTAGACGATTGCGCCAGTCTTCTGGTATTCCCTGCTCTCCATAGAAAGCTCCGGCTAATTGTCCGTAAACTGCACCCGTTGTGTCAGCGTCATCACCTAAGTTGACGGCTAAGAGGCATCCTTCCTTAAACGAATCACTGCGCTCAAATGCCCATAAAGCTGCTTCTAAAGACTTGACTACATAACCCGTGCCTTGAATTTGTGGGGGTTCTCGATATTTGAACGAGCCAGCAGCAATCTCCGCAATTTGCTCAACTAGGGGGTTTTCGTCCCAATATCCGGGAATGGGGCTGTAGTGATTGGAGAGTAACTCCTCTCGACTCGCTCCATTCACCGCTCCCACCAGTAACGCTCCCAAGTAGCGGCAGGCATCGACAGCCGTAGCCGCACCGTGAGTCGTGCGGGAACTCTCAGCTGATTTTGCGATCGCTTCTTGCGGATTTTTGGCGAAAAACAAAGGCACGGGAGCCAAGCGCATAATCGAGCCGTTTCCGGCACTACGAGGATGAGTGGAACCGCAGTAGGGTTGCCGCGTTTTCTCAAACTGCACAAGCGCAGTTTGCACGGTGTTGCCGATGTCAAAACACTCCCCCGTACTGCTCAGGTGTCCCTCTCGATACCATTTCAGGTATTTTTCAAGTTGATCGGTTGGCTCAAACCCGTGTTGCTCAATTAGACTTTCAGCCAGACACAGTGCCATTGAGGTGTCATCCGTCCACTGCCCTGGTTTCAGCCTAAACGGGCCTCCGCCAACCATATCATTAATGGGTGTAAATGTTCCGGGGGATTGGAACTCCAAGGTTGTTCCCACTGCATCGCCAATAGCTAAGCCGAGAAGACATCCACGATAACGCTCGATTTGTTGCATTGATTTGACGTTGCGATCGCACTGAGCAAGATGGTTTAGCTACTAATATTAATCAATAAAGTAGCGGCGACCTCACAGGAGAGGCAGAGGTATGGTTATTGCGACTGTTTCACCCCTAGTCTTTTCTCTGGAAGACTACATGCAAAATCCCCCCGATGGTGTGGAGTGGGTGGATGGGCAACTCATTGAAAAAAAGGGCATGACATTACTGCATGGTGAAGTTCAAGCGACTCTGTCTGCTTACTGGAGAAGTTACGCCATCTCCAGTGGACAGGGCGGAAAAGTCTATACCGACACACCGTGTCGCACCAATAAGCAAGGACGGCGTCCAGATGTTGCTTACCTTACCCCTTCACTCGTGGCGCAGTATGGCAAGTTGCCTGTCTTGCCTGTCAGTTTCCCACTGGCGGCTGAGATTGCTTCACCAACGGATTTGGTTGAGGAGTTTTTTGCTAAGGCTAGTGAGTATTTAGATTCGGGTTCTCAGGAAGTCTGGTTGGTGTTACCAGAGAATAAGTGGATTTTGGTCATGACCGAAACTCAGAAGTTATGGTTTGGTTCGGGTGAGGTGGTGAGTACACAAGTGGTATTACCAGGGTTTAGTGTGGCGGTCGATGAGTTGTTGGCTTGAGGTTGGACTCGATACACGCTCAAGCGCTGAGGTTGTCCTTTCACCCACTGCGGGGGCAGGGGTTCGGTGACGAAGCTAGGGGGTAAGGTGGCGCGGGTTGCAGCGGTTAGTAATAGGGGTTCTCCGAGTAACTTTGTTAAGGATTCGACTCGTGAGGCGATGTTAACGGTGTCTCCAATCGCTGTGTACTCCAAGCGTTGGGATGAGCCGATGCTGCCGACGACTGCCCTCCCGGTGTGAATGCCAATTCCCATCGCCAGAGGGGATTGCCCTTGAGTGGTGAGGTAGTGGTTAATGTGGTCTAAGCGAACGAGCATTTCTTGAGCGGCGGCTACGGCTAAAGCGGCATGATTGACGTGCTGTTCTCCCACTCCAAACAAAGCCATAAAGCCATCCCCTAGGAATTTGTTTACCATGCCTTCGTGTTGCTCGACAATTTCCACCATTTCGGTGAGGAATAAGTTCAGTAAGGCGACAACCTTCTGGGGTGGTTCCACGGCAGCACGGGCGGTAAAGTTGCGTAAATCTGCAAATATGACGGTTATCTCCTGCTCGATGCCACCGAGATTGGGGTCGCGTTGGAGGATTTGTTGGGCGGCTTTTTGACCAACGTGGCGACCAAAGGTTTCTTGCAAGTGTTGCTTTTCCTGGAGTTCTCCGACGAGGTGATTGAATTCATCAA
>JAIUYC010000144.1 GCA_020216575.1 Coleofasciculus sp. S288
GGGGGGACTTTTCTCCCCGATGGAACCACTGGCTATTTTGGCAACACTGCCAGTACCGCCAATCCCCATCGCCTCGCTCGATCTTGACCGGATACTGATTGCTAAGGGGATTGGCGGTACTGGCAGTGTTGCCAAAATAGCCAGTGGTTCCATCGGGGAGAAAAGTCCCCCCCTCCTGAACAAAAACGGCTCCACCTCGCCCCTGACCATTCGTTGCGCCCGTGCCGCCGGTAGCAGAATTGCTTCCGAAGGTAGAACCCACAACCATTAGTCTGGCTCCATTAGAGATGAAGACAGCACCGCCCAAACCTGCACCGCCGCCGCCCAGTCCGCGCGTACCTGTGTCGCCCGGATTGTCGCCACTGAAAGTAGAGCTACCACCGCTGCCTGCCCCACCGGCTGAACCATTGCCCCCATATAAGCCGCCCAGTCCACCACTGCCACCTCTGCCGCCACTACCTGCGCTGCCGCCCAAAACGTTGCCGCCGCCGCCGCCGCCTGCACCGCCACCGCCGCCGCCTGCGCCGTAGCCCCCATTACCGCCACTTGCCCCGTTGCCACCGTTACCGGCACGAGCAAATACACCGCTACCGCCGCCGCCACCGCCGCCGCCGCCGCCGCCACCGCCGCCAAAGCCAACGGAGGTTGTACTTAAGCCGCTAGTACCGTTGCCACCATTGCTTCCGGCACCACCTGCACTACCGCCAACACCGCCCCTGCCGATTGTGCCTACCAATAATGCTGAAAAACTGGACAAACCGCCAGCGGCGCTGCCAAAGCCGCGACTGCCGCCGCTAGAATCGTTGCCACCTCGACCGCCACCACCGCCTAAGCTAGCATTTCCACCAATTGCTTGGTTGTGGAAGAAGCCAACGTTTTCAACGAGGACGTCCGCGCCAGGAGCGAGATAGAGTGCGCCTCCTGCACCCAAACCACCGCCACCACCATTTCCACCTCTGGCAACACCATCAACTAAATCGATGCCATTAAAGAGGACATTTTCCCCTGGATTCTGGCGATCGATCAAGAACAGGGAGGTAATGCTTTGCCCGCTAATGCTGCCTCGACCGAGGTCGCCACTATCGAAGCGAAGGCTGTTGCCTGTGCGAATTTCGATTGGTCGAGTCAGTCTTACTTGGTTGTTCAAAATAATGCCGTCCGGACCGGGATGTCGAACAGCTTCAGCAACCGCTTCTCGGAGGGTGAGTAAGCCATCGTTGGGATCGACTACATCGTCATAGCGAGTCACGGTGTAAAAGATCGGCGGCATCAGCACGCCCTGGTAAGCTTGACGCACAGTTTCTGGAAATGCCAATAGCGTTTGGCTGGTGTCTGTTGCAACATCCAACTTCCAGTTGCCACCTTTGGACTCGTGACCCGTCAGGGTTGTCGATGCAACAATTGCCGCACCTGTTTGTGCGCTCAGTGTTTGCACAAATACCTGTCCCAACGTTCCAGCCGCAACACGACAGCCATAGAGCAGAATTTCAGCATCGTTGCTGAGTGCTTGCTTCCACTCTGCAAACTGCTGGGTATAGTGTTGCAGGCTTGCGGTATCAACCCAGGTGTTGCCCAATTGCAGGCGACCGGGTGCGCCGTGAGAGATGATGTGAATGCTGTGAATCTGGTGGCGCTGTGCCAAAATTTCAGCTATCTGCTCTACGCCATTCCGGTGGGCATCGAGAATAATTGGCTCAATATCCGGAAACACACTAGCAGCAAGATATTGGTAATCTTCTACAGCTGGGTCGATAAAGGCAATATTCTGCTTCAATGTTGCCAGATTAGAAGCGGATTGAAGTGAAACCTGATACGTAGTCATGATGAAAATTTCTCCATTTAAAATTGCAATGAAGATACTCTAGAAGCGGTTATTCCATTTACGGAATTCATTTCCCTATTTCTCACAAGTTTCGCGATCTGCATTTTGCAGAAGCGCTAGGCTAGGCCTCGCTTCGCTAACGCGATCGCACACTTCATACCCTTTGCCTAGACTAGGTTTCGGGCATTTTTTACAAACCCAGAGTTTTGACAGAGTGTTGAACACCTTCCGTCAATCTAGGTTTTATAAGCATGAGAGGAAATCGTGGTGAGAAATCCGAGTGATATCTGGATAATTCCAGACTATTTCACCTTACAGGTAGCTAAACCGCTCCAACAATGGAAAATTTGCCACTTTAATGGGTAATTTTGCTAAATTCAAGAAGGCATGAGGCATGAGGCATGAGGCATAGAACATAGGAAATGCCTTATCCAGCAAGCATTTCCGCAAATTAATAACTTTTAGCCCCCCTAAGTACGGAAGAGCCTCAATCCTACGCCAAGTCGAAAATTATGGCGTCAGGACTTACGCAACTGGCCTATTATTTTCAGTTCGTAGTGAGGACTTGAGTTCTCATTCCAAAGGGCTAAAGCCCTTACTACAAACAAAAAACCAGATTTTTGGTGACACTTGCGTAAGTCCTAGGCGTATGAATCGGTCACTTAGCTTGAAGAACCTCATGTAAAGTTGTCAATAATTCCTGGGTTGTGTAGGGCTTAGATAAGAAAGTTTTAACGCCAGCATGACGGACTTGTGACAGCTTATCTTCGGATACCAATCCGCTAACAGCAACAATCTTGACCTGCGGCTCAATTTTTTGCAACGTGCGGATAGTGGTTAAACCATCCATGAATGGCATCATCATATCCGCCAATACAACACTAATTTCCTGGCGATGCTCTGCGTATAAGGTAACAGCCTCGATACCATCACTGGCAGTCATAGCTTTGTAATTATAGGTTTCCAGTGAGGTTTTGGTAACATCTCGAATTGCGGCTTCATCATCAACGACGAGAATGACTTCACCGTGTCCTAAAGGCAGTTCTACGTCTTCCATCTGTTGCATTTTAGATTTGCCTGCCGTGGGCAAAAATATCTTAAATTGAGTCCCTTTTCCGAGTTCGCTGTCCACTTTTACAAAACCACCATGGCTTTTGATAATTCCAAGTACTGTTGAAAGACCAAGTCCTGTTCCTTTGCCAATCTCTTTAGTGGTAAAAAATGGCTCGAAAATTCTATCTAAGATTTCAGGAGGCATGCCCGTTCCCGTATCAGCAATGGTAATCACCACATAGGAACCGATGCGAGCATCCAGATTCCTGCGGGTATAGTTTTCATCAATGAGTAAATTAGTGGCAGAGATAGTCAACGTTCCACCGTTTGGCATTGCATCACGAGCGTTGACGCAGAGATTCATAAGAACTTGATGGAGTTGTGTGGCATCTCCACGAACCATGTCAAGATGTTTTGCAATATTGATATCAATGTCGATATATTTTGGAAAGGTTTGCTGGACAATTTGTTTAATTTCTGATACCAACGGTTCAACTTGAAGCATTGAAAACTTCCCTTCAACGCCTCGAGCAAATGACAGGACTTGCTTGACTAAATTAGCCCCTCGTTTGGCATTGTCTATGATCAGTGGGAGCAGCCGATGACTGTATTCATCTTGAAGTTGTAGCTCCAACAGTTGAGCCGACATCAAAATTGGGGCCAGCACATTGTTTAGGTCGTGAGCAATGCCGCTAGCGAGTGTACCAATGCTTTCCAGTCGTTGAGCGCGAAGAAATTGGGATTCGAGTTGTTTTTTTTCGGTAATATCTGTATTGACAGTGAGGATGGATTTGGGTTGTTTGAGTTCATTGCACACTAGAGTCCAACGGCTTTCGACAATGATTTCTTTGCCGTCTTTGGCGACTTGATGCAACTCACCCTGCCACTCGCCCTCCTCAAAAATTGTCTTGAGAGCTGCTTGAAGTTCAGGCGAAATTTCCTTGTACAACAACTCATTGGCATTCTTGCCGATCGCTTCACCCGTTTTCCAGCCATACAGGCGTTCGGCACCTTTATTCCAAAATAAAATCTTGTGTTCTAAGTCTCGAACGAGAATCGCGTCAGTAGTAACATCGAGTAGGGCAGCTTGTTCGCCGATTTTCTGCTCTGCCCGTTTGCGTTCGATCGCATAACGGATAGAACGTTCTAGCAACGGGACTCCAATCTGGCTTTTGTCCAAGTAATCCGCCGCTCCAGCCTTCATGGCTTCAACGTCTACATCATGGTCTCCCTGCCCGGTTAGTAAAATAATGGGAGCTTTGCAGCCATTAGCAATCGCCTCGTGTAACAGTTCCAACCCGGTGCGATCGCCCAGGCGGTAGTCGAGGAGATAAACATCGTGTTGGTGAAGCGCGATCGCATCCACTGCTGTCTCATAGCTTGACACCCATTCCAGCTCGAAATTGGCGCCCTCCATTTCCGAGAACCAGTCGCGAGTCAAGATGTAGTCATCCTCGTCATCATCCACTAAAAGTACTCTAACTGGACGGTTGTCCATCTCCCTCTCCAATCCCTGCCAGTGGCAGTTCAACAATTTCAAACCAATATCGTCCAAGAACCTTGATAACCTCGACTAACGAGTTAAACGTCATCGGCTTAGTAATAAACGAATTTGCACCCAGGTCATAACTGCGATAGATATCGTCCTCCGCTTTTGAGGTTGTCAGGACAACAACCGGGATTCGCCGCAGATCTGGGTCGGCTTTAATCTCTTTAAGTGCTTCGCGACCATCTTTTTTCGGCATATTTAGATCCAGTAGGATTAAACCCGGACGCGGTGACTTGATTGGATCGACATATTGGCCACGCCGATACAGATAATCCATCAATTCTTCCCCATCTCGAACCAGATACAGTTCGTTTGCCAATCGACTCTCTGCCAGTGCCTCACGCGCTAGCATGCAATCATCCTCATCATCATCAGCCATCAAAATTGTGACGGTTGTTCGGCAACCCTTCACTCTAAATTTTCTCCCCCGCGCTGTTGAATCGGCAGCGTGACAATAAACATTGCCCCTTGTCCGGGCGTGCTTTCGGCTGTAATGCTACCACCATGTCGTTCTGCAATTTTACGGCAGATTGCCAACCCCATGCCCGTTCCCTCGTATTCGCTACGACCGTGCAGGCGCTGAAAAACGTTGAAGATGCGATCGAGGTATTTTTTGTCGAAACCAATGCCGTTGTCTTGTATCACGATTTTGGCAAGTTCTTGTGCAGCCGTGTTTCCTGTGGGTTGCTGTTCTTCTCCCTCGATCATTTCACTATAAATTCTCACCCTCGGCGGCTCTTCAACTTGGTGAAATTTCAAGGCATTGCCGATTAGGTTTTGCAGCAATTGACGCATCTGAAGCGGATCAGCGTCCAGAGTAGGCAGGACACCAACGTCTACCTGTCCTTTAGTTTCATCGAGGCGGACTTCCAAGTCGGATAGGACTTCTCGAACAACTTGATTGAGATCTACCGGAATAAAGGGTTGAGCCTTGGTCGTAATTCGCGAGAACGATAGCAAATCTTCGATGAGACTCTGCATCCGTCTTGCCGCATTTTGCATCCGGTTCAGGTAGTCGCGTCCTTGCTCAGTTAACGCTTCGTCACATTTAACTTTGAGCCTATCGCCAAATGCTTGAATCTTGCGCAGAGGTTCTTGCAAGTCGTGGGAGGCAACAGACGCAAACTGTTGGAGTTCTGCATTAGAGCGAGCCAGTTCTTGACGTTGGCGGGTTTCTTGTTCTAAAAGTTGAGCTTGAGCCAAGGCAATACCAATTTGATTGGCCAACTGTCCCATGAGTTCGGTTTCAAAGCTAGACCACTGCCGGGGATGGCTACACTGATGAGCAATCAACAGACCCCAGAGTTTTTTCTTTAACAGAATCGGCACCGCCAGCTTGGCTTTTACATCGAACTGTTGCATAAATTCAATCAGACAGGATGGCACCTCAGCCTTATCTACATCAGCAATGGTGTATATTCGCCCTTGGCTGTATCGGCGCAAGTACTCGGATTCAAAATAGTCTTCGATAATATTTCGACCTACAACAGACGGCCAGTTGGGACTGACTGATTCTGTAACAATTTTACCAATTCCATTCGACCATAGTTGAAAGATGATGACTCGGTCAGCCTGGAGAATCCGTTGTACTTCGGTGACAGTCGTTTGCAGAATTTCCTCAAGATGTAAAGACTGACGGATTTTCAAGGTAACTTCGGCGAACAATTGCGATCGCAAATTCTGGCGCTGTAATTCGTCTTGCGATCGCTTTTGCTCGGTGATATCTCGGGTCGTCCCCAACATCCGCACCGCCGTTCCGGTTTTGTCGTAAAAAACCTTCCCCTGTCCTACCATCCAGCGAACGCTGCCATCCGGGCAAATCACGCGATATTCCACCTCGTGGTCTGTTCCCTCCTCAACGGCTCGCTTCAAGGATTGGGTAAGGACTTTCCGATCCTCCGGATGAACGTATTCCAGAAACGCTTCGTAAGTCCCACCATAACTCCCTCTCGCCAAACAGAATAACCCTTCAAAATTCTCAGACCAATCTACAGTATTCGTTACGATATTCCAGTCCCAAATCCCTGTATGAGCTGCTTCGAGAGCTAACCTCAGTCGTGCCTCGCTTTCTCGCAGCGCCTTCTCTGAGTGCTTACGCTCAGTGATGTCCATGTTAATCCCAATCATGCGCACAGGCTTGCCGCTCGTGTCGTAATAGACTTGACCTTTGCTGGCTACCCAACGAATGCTATGGTCAGGCCGGATAACACGGTATTCAATATCGTAATCCGCCTCATCCTCTAGGGCACGGTGCAATGCCTGCGTAACCAATTCCCGATCATCAGGGTGAATACTTCCGAGGAAGCTTTCATATGTTCCCTTGAACAAGCCTGGGGCAAGGCCGTGAATTGCTTCTGTAGCCGCCGAGTGTACCACACTGCCGCTTGGGATATCCCAATCCCAAGTCCCCATATGAGCCGCTTCTAGGGCTAACCTCAATCGCTCCTCACTCAGTTGCGCCCGCTCGGTTTGCCGTCGCAATTCCTCCGTAGCCTGTCTCGCTTCAAGCAGACGGCGCACCCGTTGGCGGAGTACTGCCCAGTGAATGGGCTTGGTAATGTAATCAATTGCACCGGCTTCAAATGCTTTATCAACTGACTCTTGATCCTCAAGAGCCGTAATCATTAACACAGGTGTGCGTGAAGTGTTGAGCGATGAAGGTGCAGTAGCGTCCTCCGAAGGAGTAAGCGTTCTCGTTCCCCGTTCTCCGAAGGGTAAGAGTTGCCCAAGGCCAGAGTCGCTATCCCCATTAGGCGAATCGCCCCCAGAAAGCGATCGCAATTGGGCGCAGCAGGTAAACCCATCCATGACAGGCATTAGGGCATCCAGCAGAATTAGATCCGGTTTTAGCCTCATGTAGGCCGCTAGAGCCTCTTCTCCATCACTCGCCTCAACCACCTGATACCCTGCTTGTACCATCGCGTGGCGCAGTTGAATCCGCGTGAACTTTTCATCGTCCACGACAAGGATAAGGGGAGCATCTCTCTGGGGGGCGCTAATGTTCATAAGAATAAGAGGAGATAAGGGAGATGGGGGAGAACAATCTCCAAATTGAAAGGGAGGGTTACAAAAGCGGATTTGATAATATCGATGGTCAGGAGATGTAGATACTGTCTTGAGTGTCAAGGGCGAGTGCCTCTCGATTTTAAATCACTGAGTATAGGCAGAGGTTCTTGTGTGAGAATGCTCAGAAAAGCTACTCATTCAGAAAGTTCTAATCCTCGACGACGAGTGTTTGATACTCGACGACGAGTGTTTGATACTCGACGATGAGTGTTTGAGCCTCGACGATGAGTGTTTGATACTCGACGATGAGTGTTTGAGCCTCGCCCATGAGTGTTTGATACTCGCCCATGAGTGTTTGATACTCGACGATGAGTGTTTGATACTCGACGA
>JAIUYC010000145.1 GCA_020216575.1 Coleofasciculus sp. S288
CTTCCAGTTTCAAAGCAGAGACGTGAAATAAATGCGCCTGGTTGAACCATACCTTTTCACCAGTTTTAGGATGAGTGGCGACGGCTTGACAAACTTGACTCGTTCTGAGATTGCCTCTGTCTTTCCACTCCAACTCAATGCCAGCGCTACGGCAGTAATGTTCAACGTCTGATTGGTCGCTGGTTTGAAAGACGTTTTCCCAATGCAGATCTAGTCCTTCACCATAGTTGCGAACATACCGGATTTTCTTTTGGATGAATTGCTCTTTTATCTTTGAGTCAAGCCGCTGAAAAACTTTTCGGCTGTCGGCAATTGGGGTTTCTCCTCCGATATCTGCCGCCTTTACACAAAAGAATAAAATCTTCATGGGCCAGTTTAAGGAGTAGGCCATCTCGTTGTGTAAAGGAATGAATTGATCGGCGGGATATTCCGTTGATGTATATATCCTACCACTGACTTGACTGCGCGGAGTCGAGCGATAAGAATATTCTAATAAACTCCCAGAAATAGTTTTAATAAACTGCTCAAAATCAGCAACCTCTGTTATTTTAAAATTGCGAAACAAGATACCGCCATGATGTAGGAGTTTCGTCTCGATAAGCTCTCGATTGTTAGCCGCCCAAGCGAGCAAATTAACACCATCTACGGCGGGTTTTATCACCAAAGGAAGTGGCTGTTCAGGCTGTATCAATTCTGTTTTGATGAGTTCTGCTGACGAGATGCTGAGAGCCTTGCGCCTGACGGCTTTAAATTTATTACTGTTTAGTGGTTTGGATTCTAAGTTACTCATGAGCCGTCTTCTCAATTGAGAATTGGGAATTGGTAATTGGTAATTGGTTTGAGAGTTGGTAAATTGGCTGTTAAAAACCCCGATTATCTCTAAACCCGCCTCTACAAAATGGCTATTCTGGTAGAACGAAAGACCCTTGACCACGAATCGTTTTGCGTCCTGCACGATCGAGTTTCTGACGGCGGGCGGCTTTAAATTCTTGTTCTTTTGAAAGCTGCTGTTGCTTCTGGACTTCTGCCAAAACTTCTCCTAATGCTTTCAGTTGGATATCAGGCTGCTGAACTGCTGTATTGAGAACGGTTTCAAATAGCTCTATCATGTGAGCGATCGCAGACGCTTCAAAGCAGTCAGTTTTGTATTCAAAGAACCCCTTGAGTCCCTCGGATGTCTCCGTTAAATCGAGCTTGAGGTCGTGTCGGACTTCCCCACTGTCAACCTCTGAGAGATTTAACGTCAAACCGGGAAGTTCTAGAGGGGGCAAGGGAGTATTCTGGAGGACGAACCAGACTTGAAATAACGGAGAATGACCGAGACTCCGTTCTGGCTGGAGTTCTCCGACTAACTTCTCGAAGGGTAAATCTTGGTGGGTGTAAGCGCCTAGCGCCACCTCCCGTATCCGTCCTAAAACTTCCCGAAAACTAGGGTTTCCGGATAGGTCAGTTCGCAGGACGAGAGTATTGACAAAAAATCCAATTAGCCCTTCGATTTCACTTTGATTTCGGTTAGCGATCGGCGAACCGACGATAATATCGTCTTGACCGCTATAGTGATGGATCAATGTTTTGAACGCCGCCAATAAGGTCATAAATAAGGTGACACCTTCTTGTTGGCTCAGCGTTTTGAGTGCCTCGGTTAGAGTTTGGGATAGGGTAAAGTGGTGCTTAGTTCCCTGGGAGGAGGAATGCGATCGCTCAGTTGGTAACGCCAGTACCGGTGGGTTAGAACCCAATTGTTGCCTCCAGTAAGCCAATTGGTTTTCTAAAACTTCCCCCTGTAGCCACTGTCGCTGCCAAACGGCAAAATCTGCATACTGGATTGGCAATTCTGGTAGGGGGGAAGGTCGTCCTTGAGAAAACGCCTCGTAGAGTGCCGCAACTTCTCGAATAAATACTCCCGCAGACCAGGCATCAGAGACAATGTGATGTATTGTCAAGATAAATACGTGTTCTTCGTCACCTAATTGCAAAAGGGTGACCCGCAGCAGCAGTCCTTCAGCTAAATTGAAGGGGCGTTGCGCTTCCTGAGTAACCAACTGCTGGACTTTCTCTTCTCGTTGCTGGCATTGCAATCCTCGCAGGTCAACGACGGGTAGCGATAACTTCAGAGTAGGAGCGGTCGCCTGAATGGGTTGCCCGTCAGCAACCGGAAAACTGGTGCGTAAAACTTCGTGCCGCCGTACAATCTCATTGATACACTGCTCTAGCACGGCAACGTTGAGAACGCCTTGCAAATGCACCACAGTGGAACCGTTGTAAGCCAGCGTCCCTGTTTCTAAGCGATCGAGGAACCACAGTCGCTGTTGAGCAAAGGATAGGGGTAAGTGTGTCTCTCGCGAAACGGGCTTAAGGGGTGGAATGTTCGACTTTGACTCTGCTCCCATCCTCCTTTCCACCTGCTCGAGCAGACTCGCAATTGTCGGCGCTTCAAACAAACAGCGCGGTGGCAGATCGACTCGAAATACTTTGCGGATCTGGGAAATCACCTGAGTCACCAGTAACGAATGTCCGCCTAGTTCAAAGAAGTTGTCGTAAATCCCAACTTGCTCAATACCCAGAATCCGAGACCAGATACTAGCGAGCATTTCCTCAACTGGAGTGTGGGGAGTGACAAATGCGCCTTCCCGTTTCAATTGGACTTGGTTGGGAGTCGGTAGTGATCGCCGGTCTACTTTTCCATTCGTTGTTAAAGGAAAAGCATCCAGCATGACAAATGCCGACGGCACCATATACTCCGGTAGCCGCGCTTTCAAAAAACGCTGTAAGTCTCTCGTCGTGGGAGTTGCATCGGTCACGGGAACCATATAAGCCACCAAACGCTGGTCACCCGGTACATCTTCCCGCGCCATGACAACCGCCTCCCGCACGCCTGGGTGTTGCACCAGTACCGCTTCAATCTCCCCTAACTCTATTCGGAAGCCTCTGACCTTCACCTGATGGTCAATTCGACCCAGAAATTCCAGGTTTCCATCAGAGCGAAAACGAGCTAAATCTCCCGTTTTGTATAACCTTGCTCCGGGTTCATGACTAAAGGGATCGGGAATAAACTTTTCTGCCGTCAGTTCAGGACGATGGAGATACCCCCTTGCTACACCAGCACCGCCAATATAGAGTTCGCCTACCACTCCCATTGGCACGGGTTGCAAGTAGGAATTGAGGACGTAAAGTTGAGTATTGGCGATCGGACGACCAATGGGAACCGAACCAGATGGCAACTCTCCTGGAACTACTTGATAAATACAGCAGCCTACGACCGTTTCTGTCGGTCCATATTCATTAACCAGTACCGTTTCAGGAGCATAGTTTTGCCAGAAGGCAATGTGTTCTGCCAATAAATTTTCGCCACCGATAATGAAAGCTCTAGTTCTCCCTGCTGCTTCTGATGGAGATAGCTGTTGGGACAGCAATAGCAGTTGAGCGGGTGTAATTTTAACCAGACTTAAGTTGAAGGATTGGCGTAAAGCACTCGTCAAAGACTCGATACTGAAATCCTCAGGGAGGAGTTCGACTCGACGCCCGACTAGTAGTGGTGAAAATAGTCCAGTAATGGTTAAGTCAAATGCTAAAGAAGAGTGAACGGTAGTGCCTTCACCTTCCTCAACTGCATAAGCTTGAGTACACCAGGTTAAATAATTAACCAGCCCTCGGTGAGGAATCAGCGTTCCTTTCGGTTTGCCAGTCGAGCCAGAGGTGTAGATCAGATAAGCCAGGTTTTCCGATGTTACTGTACTTATAGGGTTTTCTGAACTCTGACGAGCAATCTGTTTCCAGTCACTGTCTAGACAAAGAATGCTCCTAAAATAAGCGCCCCCAGACTTCTCCTCACCCTTATCTACATCTTCAAGAATTCCTGTGCTAGACCAGCTAAAGTCAGCACCGCCTTCAGGAAGAATTGCCAGCAACCGTTGTTGAGTTAACAGCACAGGCGCTTGGGTATCTTCTAAAATGAAGGCTAACCGCTCTTTGGGATAAGCCGGGTCTAAGGGGAGATAAGCACCACCCGCCTTAAGAATGCCCAGCACTCCAACAAGCATATCGAGCGAGCGTTCTACGCAAATCCCGACGATGACTTCTGGGCCAACGCCCATTTGTTGGAGATGATGCGCGAGTTGATTCGCTCGTTCATTTAACTCCCGGTAGGTCAACTGCTGGTTTTCATACACCACAGCGATGTTGTCCGGCGTGCGATCGCACTGCGCTTCAAACCCGTAATGGATGCAGGAATAGGGCGGGTCAGCCGTTTTGGTATCATTAAATTCGACTAAGAGTTGCTCCCGCTCAAGGGAACTTAGGATATCAAAGCTAGCGATCGCTCCAGAAGGATTTTTGACGGCGCTAGCGAGCAACGTTTCAAATTGATCGGCTAATCGTTGAATATCTTCTACCTCGAAGAGATTGGCATCGTAGTGAAATTCTGTCGCCAGGGAGTCACCTTTCTGCACGCAGGAGAGTTTAACGTGAAACCGCTCAGTGCAAGTGTACTGCTTGTGGATCGAAAAAGAGATATCTCCTACCCAATAGGGGCTAGACCATGATTCAAACTCAAAGCAAAAGGGGAAAAATGATATTTTTTTATTCTTCCCATTCGGGGGATTAATCTGTTTCCAAGTGAAATATTCTTGCCATTCCACTATCTCCTGAATACGTTGTTCAGTTTTTGCTAAAGTATCACTAAATCTATCTTCATCTTTGAGCTGTAATTGAACCGGCAAATCTCTGGTCAATAACCCAATTGCTTCTTCTAGATCTTCATGATTTCTACCATCAAAAGCCGTACCCACTACGATTTCTGATTTTTCGAGCAGTCGCCACAGCAAAATCTGCCAGCAAGTTAGGAAGATAACGAATGTAGAAGTTTGATACTGATGGGTCAATGCATCGACCTTCACCGCCAAATCCTGAGGAATATCCTGGCTCAAAACTTGAGGTTCAAATTGAAAATTATCACGATGTCGCTTAGCGAAAAGAAATTTTAAATCACTGGGGACTGAGATATTTAGCTGACTCCAATACTCCCTTCCTTCTTCCGTATCTTCTGACTCAATTAATTCATTGAAAACTTCAGAAATATCGGCATATTGTATTGGTTCATCAGATGATATCTCGCCACGCAAGTGAGCCATGTAGGATTGGCTAATTTCACGGACTAAGTTCTTAATCCCTGTTGCATCTGCACAGAGGGCTGGCAAACTAACCAGCAGAATAGACTGAAACGCCGATAGTTCAACTAAGTTGATATGTAAGAGGGGTCCATGCTCTACATCGAAAGGCAGTTGTCCAAGCCCCTCGAAAAGACCGGTAACTTTTACCGCTTGATCCGACTTTTCCAGACCCTTCAAATCATACCGATTAATAGGCAGCAGGCTGGTCTCATTGATAACTTGAAGAGGGATATCCATTCCCGGTAAGCAATGAAAGGTCGTGCGCAGGATTTCATGTTTATTAATAAGGCCTTCAACCGCTGTCTCTAAAATTTTTATATTGAGATTGCCTTCAATTTGGATAGCACATTGGGCACGATAGACCAACCTAGACTCATCTTGCTGCAATGACCATAACTTCTTTTGTTGCGGTGAAAGTCGAAAACCCCTGATAACTTGCTTTGGCATATCTACACCCCCTTTAATGTGCTAAATATCTAGGTTTCACTTTGTTTCATCATGCCAAATCGCTCTCAATTGCTTTTCGTTTAACTTTCTTGAATTTTTGGAGTCGAGCCTCCTGAAGTTCTTGTTTTTTGACTTCCCGTTTCTGTTTTTCAGCTTCAGAGAGGATTTCTTTTAAAGTATTTAGCCTTACTGTTGCCTGAGAAACTACGGTGTTTAAGAGTGTTTCAAAATGTTCTAATATCTGGGTTATGGTGGCAGCATCAAACAGGTTGGTTTTATACTCCCACTGACTGATTAATCCCTGCTCTGTATCTTCTAGATTTAAAAGCAAATCAAACTTGGCGCTCTGGGTTTCGCTCTGCAAGAATCTCGCGGATAGGCCCAGCAAATCTAAAGGTTTTATCTGAGTATTTCGGAGTACGCACTTGACCTGAAACAACGGCTGAAGGCTGAGAGTGCGTTCCGGATTGAGAACCTCTACCAGCTTCTCAAACGGCAGCTCCTGGTGGGCGTAGGCACCGACAGTCACGTCACGTACCCGTCCGAGCAACTCTCGAAAGGTAGGGTTTCCAGATAAATCAGTACGTAACACTAATTGATTGACAAAAAAACCAATTAATCCCTCAATTTCTACTCGATTGCGGTTGGCAACATCAGTCCCTATAACGATGTCGTCCTGCTCGGTGTAGTAGTGCAGCAGGATCTTAAAAGTTGCCAGCAGGGTCATAAACAGCGTGACCCCTTCCTGTTGGCTCAGGATTTTGAGTTTCTCCGACAAAACCTTTGGCAAAACTACATATCGTCTAGCCCCCCGGAAAGTTTGAACCGCAGGTCGGGGAAGGTCTGTGGGAAATTGCAACATCGGCAGGTTCTCAAGCTGCTGCTTCCAGTAGGCAAGCTGAGCATCTAACACTTCTCCTTGTAACCATTGCTGTTGCCAGGAGGCAAAGTCGGCATACTGGATAGGTAGTTCGGGAAGGGGTGAAGGCTTTCCAGTCGAGAATGCTTCATAGAGAGTTGTGATTTCCCGAAAGAGTACACCGATTGACCAGCCATCAAAGACAATGTGATGAACGGTGAAGAGTAGTATGTATTCCTGTTGGCCGAGTTGGAGTAGCATCCATCGCAGTAATGGACCTTGAACTAAGTCAAAAGGCTGTTGGCTCTGCTCAGTTGTCAGTCGCTGGACTTCCCGCTTCTGTTCGGGTTCTGGCAATTGGCACAGGTTCACAACTGGCAGGGTTAGGGTTAAGTTTGGATGGATAACTTGAATGGGTTGTCCCTCTACCATCTCAAAAGTCGTGCGCAGAGCGTCGTGGCGTTGCACAATCTGGTTGAGACTCTGCTCCAGCGACGCTACGTCAAGGGAGCCTGTCAGTTGTATAGCTCCATGTTCGTTGTAAGAAATGTTGTCGGGATCTAATTGATTGAGAAACCACAGCCGCTGTTGAGCAAAGGACAGAGGTGCAGGAGTACTGCTAGAACGTCGAGGAATAACGTCCTCTAATCGAGAATTAGGTTCAACTTTACCCCGCAAGCGTTTTTCGAGTAGCGCCCGTTTGGCAGGTGAAAGCTTCGACCGCCTTGGTAGAATTTCTTCTGGATTTCTGTTCATCGCTGATTCCATTCAGCCCCTGACGAACGCACTGAAATCAATTTCCTGGATGGAAAAGTGGCTATCATGAGTAATGACTTGAATTGGCAGTTTAATGCCACGAGTCCAATGAAAAGTTGTGCGGAGAATTTCGTGGCGATCAACGACTTGTTGTAAAGCAGCTTTCAAGACTTCGATTTTGAGGTTTCCCTCAAGCAAAATAGCACATTGATTTCGGTAAACTTGGCTATTATGCTGGAGTAACCAGAATTGCTTTTGCTGAGGAGATAGTAGAAAACCCTGAATTTGCTCTTGCATTTTTCTCTCATAAACACCTAAGAAGACTCTCGCTTAAGAATTCAAGTTTTTGCTTCACTCATAAACTGACTACTTGTAGATAAATCTAAACCAAGCTCTTCCAATGAATTGATTCCCAACTCCTGCAATACTTCTGGACTTAGCGTGTTGTTCTCCATAAAAAGGCTTTTTTCATTGTTATTTCCTTTATAGACGAAAACCAAATTATGGTAAAAATGTAGAGCTACAATATGCTTGTCAAAATAACTTGGAGAATATCCAGGTTTCAAAAATTCCTGATGGTTTAAGC
>JAIUYC010000146.1 GCA_020216575.1 Coleofasciculus sp. S288
AATACAACTTCTTTACGGAGACAACTTCTGCAAGCAGGAAAAATTGAGCAGATTGTAGACTTACCTCAAGGGATTTGGTCAGATGCAAATGTGGATTGCGTTCTTTTGTTCATTCTTGAAGAAACAAGCGAGAGTAAACGTAGAGTACAGCAAACAAGAATCAATCTATTAGGAATACGTGATACTCTTGAGAGGCTTACAGCACGAGATTGGGATGAAACAATCATTCAGCAACAATCTCGTTGGATAGATCATCCCAAGTGTGAACTCGACATTCGATATGATTCGTTGATGCAGCAAATTGAAGATGCTTGCCGTATTCAAGATAATGGCAGCACAAAGGTGTTACGACTCAATCATGTAACAGAGAGTACTCAAGGAATTAAACCCTATTCAACTAAAGCACAAGGGCAAGCCAATCTCTATATAAAGCCACGAAGGAATGTACCAGCCAATGAGTCTGATTGGAAACCACTCATTGACAATAGTAGCTTTATCGGACGATATGAATTTCGTTGGAGTCATCAAAAACCCTATTTGAAATATGGAAACTGGCTTGATCGCCCCCGTGAGCCAAGATTCTTTGATGCGCCTAAATTGCTCGTTCATGGAATACGTAATCGCGCATTAAAGCGCCGACTTGTCGCGGTTTATGATGAGCAAAAGTTTTATAATCGTCATAATTTTCATAATATAATATTGAGAGATAAGCAACCTTATGACTTAAAATATATACTCGCCCTATTCAACTCCTCTCTTCTGAATGCTTGGTATCGCAGCCGATTCGATAACGTAAATATTAATCCATCATATTTTCGTCAACTTCCAATCTGTCCTGCTGATGCTGATACCCAAGCTGAGTTTGTGAAGGTAGTGGATAAAATTCTGGCGAAAAATGTAGAGCTGAATGAGTTTAGAAAACAGGGATATACAATTAGAAAACGAGGAGATGGTAGCTCACTCATCGAAGTTCCTTACGTTAAGGTATTGGCTGAAATTCAGCAAAACAATCCCAACTACTCAACACTGACCTTGTTTGAGGCAAAAGCGGTTGGATTGTTCAGCCTTCCTGATCGCTGCGATCTCCAGGTAACGGTAAGCAGCAATGTTTATACACCAGACCGATATCCCGAAAGCGTGGTTTTGCGTCACAACAAACTCTGGCTTGTTGTCCCCGATGAAGACGTGCGGCGCTATCTACTGGGCTACTTAAAGCTTCGCCAGTGGCAGGGTAAAACTTGGGATGAGATTAAAAATCAGGCAACTCTCCCAGCAGAACCAGCAGAGTTGAATCTCTTTTTTACAGCAGAGGAACAAAGACGCAACGAGATTCAAACCTTACTGAATGAAGTCGCTCAGATGGATGCGGAAATTGATGAGCGTGTGCTTGACCTCTATGGTATTACCGACCTTAGCGATCGCCAACGCATTCTAGGCAGTGCCGTTAGTTCCGAGGAAGAAGAATCCCAAGAGAGTGAAGGTGAGACGGTTTCTGAAGAAGAGTAGATGCGATAGGATGAAATTTTAATGAGGATAGCGATCGCAATCTCTGCAATCCGGTTCAAAAACACATCAACGGGTAGAGTCTATTAAGGTAGGGTCTCTACCTTAGGATTCTACTCAGCTCTAGAGAAATTCCCTAGCCTGAGGATAGAGTTCATTCAAGCATAGAGAAAAGATTTGTATGACAACCGACGTTTCTACCGACATTAACAAGAGTGTTAATGCCTCGCTTTTAATTGGCATTCTTCTAATTATTTTAGGGATTGTTGCGATCGCTCAGCCTACTGTCTCAACCATCTTCGCTGAGACTTGGTTTGCTTTAATCCTAGCTAGTGCGGGAGTTGCTAAACTGGTTTATGCCTTTCAAACCCGCAATGAGGGAGGCTTCGCCTGGAAGCTTTTATTGAGCATCCTTTACATCGCTACGGGCGTGATGCTGTTTGTTAACCCCTTAACGGGTGTCCTGACGCTCACTCTGTTGCTCGGTAGCTTTTTGTTGATGGAAGGTGTGTTTGAGCTGATTCTGGCATTCCGGTTGCGCCCACAAGCAAACTGGACATGGGCTCTGGGTAACGGCATCATTACCCTGCTGTTAGGCGGAATGATTTGGTTCCAGTGGCCTTTCAATGCGCCTTGGCTTATTGGGACGCTGGTTGGTGTTAGTGTTCTGTTCACTGGCGTTTCACGGGTGATGCTGTCATTAAACGCCCGTTCTGCCCTGAACCATTCTGACCATGCGGCTTCGGTCTAAAGAGCTGTAGTCTCACTAGGGGAGTGGGCAGCACTCGCTAACGAAAAGTATTAGATTCTCAAACGAGGCGATCGCACTTATTGGATACAAGGCGATCGCCTATACCAAAACTCATAACTCTATAAAACTATACCAATGCACCTTCAAAGCCCTGCTTTTTTCATCGGCGGCTATATTCCATTTAAATACACCTGTGATGGTGATAATATCAACAGCAAGAGTAAGACTTTTTTTGAAACCAAACTCGAACTAGGAGGAAGAAGCATATGGACAAGTCTCCCTTTCATGATGAAGCCAGTCTGGCAGACACAGCCACAGAATATGGCAAAAAAGCAATGGAATTAGGGCTTATTCCTAGTTTTTTAGTTCGTTATTTCCCTGATAGCAGGCAATTTTATATTCCTAATGAACAGGAGTCTGAACCTCTTACGCCGGAACAGGCCTATCTGCGTTTAAAGAGATTAGTTGAAAAGTCTGAAAGATAGAAAATATTTATTAAATATTGATACTTAGAAGAGAATAACAAATAAAATCTTAAAGTCGAAATAAGGTTGGTATCAGATACTCTGATACCAGCCTTAGAAAACTCAAACTTTCGTAAGTATTGACAGGCTAATCCTTAGTTGGGTTGGAATACTGAGGATTCGACTTTCTTTGATGGCGTGACATCGAAAACTAGTTTGAAGGACTTTCTCATTTTGTTCTTGAGCAATTCCTCTGCCTCTCCCACCTCGTTGGGTGCGATTGGCTCTGCTGCTCGGACACTGACTGTAATCCGAGGAGGAGCATTGTTCCAATCAATATCCGAACTGACCACTTCGATGTCTTGTCGGTCAAACAGGACACCACTCAACGAACCAAGAACAGGTAACTCCCAGTAGGGTTCCTATAGCAATCGAAAGAAAACTGTTGCGCAGGAGCTTTCCATCTCCTTCCAAGGTGGCAAAGGACAATCCTCGTAACGGCATCATCAGGGGAGCGATGATCATCGCCCCGATAATCACGGCAGCACTGTTAACCAGTAACCCAAACGTGGCAATCAAACAAGAGCTGACAATCAGAACGATATAGTTGAGGGTAAGCTTTGAGTCCTGAAGTAAAGATTCCCGGAGCTGAAGAATTGGAATTGCCCTCAGTCCTGCGTTTCTAAAGAGTCGCCAGGTTTTCTGCACCCTTTTTGGCATTTGATTTTGATTCTGCATAAGTAATGGCGAATTCTCATGACTCTTGAGCCGAATTATCTCTCACGAAGGATTAATTGGCAATCAGCGACTTTTCTTCGCTGGCATTGCTCCCCTAATTTGGCTAAATTAAAGTTTTTATTGTACCCTATTTAAATGCCGAACAGCTTAAAGACCAAGGTGCTGACGAGAAGGTTTGCTCGACTTTAGAGCAGTTGCCCGATGAGGAATTTGAAACTCCTGCCGATGTGAGCAAAGCGATTGGAGGAATAGAATAGTAAAAGCTCGTTTGGAGCAACGAGAATCTCGGAATGTCATTCGAGAAAAAGAGTCAAAATCAATCTCAATCACATAATTAGGGCTTGCTGAATAACGAGGCTCTTGGTAACCAGGAAGTGAGAGATGTTTATTTCCAAACTCCTAATAAAAAATACCTCATTCGGGTCATCGATCCTGCACAGGGGGAAGTCCTGGATTTAGCGCTCTCCACCTTTGCTTTCCAATAAGCAACCAGCATAACTCGGGGAGAGCCGTATCGGGGCTTTTAACAACTGCCACAATCTAACTTATCAGCGCAACAGCTTACTCCCAACCAAGCGGGGGTTCGACCTCGTATCCCGCAGATTTGCCAGTACGAACACCTGGTTTGTCAACAATCTTCACGGTGCTGGCTTGTGGACCTTCCACACCGTCTTCTAGGAAGAAATGCACGCCGACTCCAATCTCCAAGCGATCAAAGTCATCGTGGAGGACGCTGTTGCGGTGGAAGTAGACTTCGCGATCGTCAAAGGTTTTGATAAAGCCGAACCCCTCGTCCCGGAATAACTTAGACACGATCGCTGTCATCTCTTGGGCTGGGTGACTCTTGACCTCACGCCGCTGCCGCTGGGTGATTTCTTGGAGTTGGCGACGTGCAGCATCGAACGCATCCCGGATTACCACCTCAAGCGCAGTGTACTGGATGCCTTCTCCCGGACTGCTATCAGCGACAAGTTCTTGTCCGGGTACAGTCATGTCAATCCGGACGCGATAGGGGGAGCCACTACTGGGGCGATCGTGAATCTTTTCAATCGCAACCCGGCAGCTATTGAGGCGATCAGAAAATTTCTCAAGTTTGGCAACCTTTTCGTGAACTAATGCCTCGATGTCATCAGTTTTTTCTAAGCTGTTGCGCATTTAAACTGGGCATTTTAGGGGCTGAAACCGTTTACTGGCTTAAATTGCTTCGGAAATTTAAATGCTAAACAGCTTACACCTCGATAGGTAATTTCTAATGGAACTTGCATATCTGTTTAAAACTCCAATTCTTGTGTATGCTAAAACCTGATTTACCCACTAGACACTGAACGGATACGTTTCTGGAACCTCGCCTTCCTGCCAGTAGGTGGAACGGTCTAGGGGTTCCACTCCCCGTGTGTCATCAATTTGGATGACGGCATCGAACTGGTCAGGGAGCCGAGCATAAAAGTAGTGGCTGATACGCTCGCTTTGGGGTAGGTAGATGACACCGATCGCACGTTCCAATCGAGGCTGCCGTAGCCCTCTGACTGCCTGACTATCGTCCCGCAAATTTAGCAGGAAGCGCGATAAACCTGTTTTGTGGAACAGCGCCTCATAACTCTCCGGCAACGCAGGCCGAACTCGTTTGAGTTCAGTCGGTCCACCCCAATCCGACGCAGCAGTGACAGTACCCGTGTAGGTACTAAAGCCAATCAGCACTGCGTCACAACCATAGCGTTCACGGACTAGTTGACCGACGTTGAGTTCACCTGCCTGCCCCATATCGGTTGCTCGTGCATCTCCTAGGTGAGAATTGTGTTCCCAGATAACAACCTTTGCTTGTCTTCCCTGTTGCTCCAAAAAGCCAACGAGGTACTCTAGGGTTTCTGCCATGTGGCGATCGCGCAGGTTCCAGGACGATATCCGACCGCGAAACATCGAGCGATAGTATTCCTCTGCATTCTTGACCAGTCGGGCGTTCTGCTCGGCGTAGAAAAACTCGTCCTCTGCTACCTGACCATCCCGTTGCGCATACTCAGCCGTCTGGCGTTGCAGTTCCAGTAATTGATTCACGGCTTCCTGCTGGCACGGCTCCGTTAGACCAAAGGTTGCAGCGTATCCATAAGCTTGGCTATCTTCGCCAAAATGCTCGAAGCACGAGTAACGGTAACGTGCTCGCTTGGCGGCTTCTGGATCGACTTTATCGAGATAATTCAGGACGGCTTCGATGGAGGTATGCATGCTGTAGAGGTCAAGTCCATAAAAGCCGACTTTTGGCGTATTTCCAGGCAAAGCATCATTGTGCTGGCGCAGCCAACCAATAAAGTTGAGTACATCCCTGTTGCGCCACATCCAAGCTGGGAAGCGCAGAAAGCCTCCGAGTGCTTCAGTCGGTGTAGGGTCGTCGTCAACTCCCCGAACGTAGCGGTTAACGCGGTAAGCATCAGGCCAGTCCGCCTCAACTGCCACTGCCGTAAAGCCTTTTTCTTGAATCAGCCGTTTGGTAATTTCAGCTCGCTGTTCGTAGAACTCATGGGTTCCGTGGGAGGCCTCGCCAATGAGTACAAAGCGGGCATCACCAATTAAGTTCATTAATGGGTCGTAGTCTTCAGCGGCACCCGTCAGTTGGTGAGCGCGATCGCGTATTGCATCGATTAGATTCTTTGCGATCGTATCTGCCATGGTAGTGTAAATCCTCCTAAGCATGGGGCGATTAACTTCTCTAGCTGCTAGTGGCTAATGATTGATCGCCATTGGCTGCCTGTTTAAGCAGGTCGTGAACCTCCTCATCTGTATTTACGCACCAGAAAAACATCTAGTGGTGCATTCAGAGCCTTCGCCACTTCAAAAGCGACCGGTACACCCCCGCGTGGCAGCGCTAACACCAGTACATCGGGGCGATTGGCATAGCTTGCCAATTTTTTAGCTAACTCTTGCCCTGCTGCCATTCGGTCTTTGAAAAGCATGGGTTTTACCCTCCTGATTGCATTCGACACTCCTGAGTCCTGAGCGTTGAGTCCCGAGTGTTGAGAAGTTTTCTTGCCACTCAGAAGTCAGGACTCAGCAGTTAGGACTTTTTCGGTCAGCTCAGGGATTGTTAGGGACAGGTTTAGGGATTAAATCAGTAGACAAACCGATAAGCTGGATACAAAACTCAGTATTGAAATCGGTGCTTTAACGCAGAGCTGGTTGAGCAAGCCGACGTGCAAGCATTTCTTTTGCCCGCTCCGCTCGTTGGCATTCTTGCTCTTGTATCTCTTGTAAAAATTCGCTGAGTTCAGAATCTCCCCTTTCCTCAGCATCTTGTATGTAAATCTCGTAGGTCGCAGCACCTTCCAGAGAATGGTAGAGTACACTAATCAGGTCATAGTGTTCGTCACTGGAACCAGTGACACGCTCGCCATTGTTTATATTAGACATTTCGTATTCCCTCCATACAGAACAACTAGTATGGCTCTAGCATTATGTTGCTACAGCCGAAGACTTTAGAGAGAGATTCAGCTATTCTCACTTCAGATGAATCTCTAGCTCCCTAACAGCATTTTTGCTAGAGACTTTCAGTAGTCTGCACTCATCCTAAGAAGCTAAAAATACCCTTTCCTCTAGCTAATGGGGGATGAGACTCCATCAGTTTATCTATCTAATAGGTGAGTTAGGATGAAGTTTAACTGTTAAGAGGAAGACAACTATAGCCCCAGAAATCTAGACAAGAGACGCTCATTCTATGATGTGAGTTGAGGCCATTTTTGACGGGCGAAAGAGGGGGCGAAAATCCCGGGCAGCCGTAAAAACACCAGAACCTTAAAAATTAAAGAGTTTGCAGGTTTTAGGGAACTTCCCAGGAGAGGCGAAATCTTGATTTGAGAGCCTTGATTGAGTCAGCCGTCAAAAGTGGCTCTGGAATTCCCTGGTAGACTTGGTTTCATTTGGCGGACTTTCCTATTAATGAATCCCGGCAACGGGATTGAAACCGTTCTTTAGACCAAGCATCTAGCATCTTAGGGAACTTTTCAGGCTTTCCTATTAATGAATCCCGGCAACGGGATTGAAACGACATTCAGGCTTGCAGCGAAAGTGCGATCGATGCTGAACAGCTTAGAACTGGATAGGGGAAGACAGGGTGATGCGGAGGGGTTGATTCTGGATTCTCCGCATCTGGGTAAACTAGCCCTTAGAATGTGGCAAGCAACACTTCAGGTTCTGAGACTTGAGCAGTATTGAGGGCTGCTAGTTGCATGTGAGTGTCGCGATCGCAAATTTCATTCAGTTGTGCCTGCTGCTTTGGCGTCAACTGACTGTAGACTTGCATAAACTCTAGATAGGAGTAGTTTTCCATCAGAGCGTAGAAGTCAGCCAACGCTTGAGCCGATAGCACTG
>JAIUYC010000147.1 GCA_020216575.1 Coleofasciculus sp. S288
GATATTGGCGGTCGTCAATGGACTGCAATCGAGGGGCTGCGCGTCGGCTGGGGTGTCGAGTACCGCTGCCAGGATAACTCCAACTATTGGTTTCACTTCGCAATTCCAACCCCAGTGATTGACGACGGTGAGCCTGCTAATCTGCGTCGGGCGACGGTTCTGTTCACAGCCGATACAGGCGTGACACTCAGCTCTCTCCACGTCTGGGATGGTTGGGAGCGAGTTTTCAACCGAGATGGGCTTGCTATTGGCGGAGCTAACGTTACGCCCGTTGATGGGCGTAACTCATTTTCACTCCCTGATCGCCGAGTGTCCTGGGGTGTCGGAATCTCTGTGCTATTTCATTTCGCTGATCCTGGCAACGTGACCCTTCACGCCGCTGGTGTTGAATTTGAACCCCATTGGTGACAAGTTAAGACTGTATGCTGAAGGGGTGACAGTACTCAACCCAACCTACAGCGAGGGGCGATCGCATTTGAAGATATACGGAAGAATTCAGCCTTTCCTCCAGAAAACACCTAATATACGGAACAATTCTACCTATCCACTTAATTGGGAATGATATACGGAAAGGTTCTGGCTATCCTCTAGAACTAGATGGATAGCCAGAATCGTTCAGCCTAATATATAGTTAGGCACTCGGAGAGAGCAGATGAATAAGTCCAGCATTCACGGTGGTTGCCTTTGCGGAACGGTGACCTTTGAAGTGAACCCACCGTTCCAGAAAATGGTTCATTGCCACTGCTCACGGTGTCGCAAAGGCACAGGCACAGGTCACGCCACAAATCTAACTGTTGAGCCGAGCCAGTTCCGATGGCTTTCAGGGGAGGAAGTCATCACACGTTATGACCTTCCCACGGCAAAGAGCTTCGGCAAATGGTTTTGTAGTCATTGCGGGTGCCCGGTCCCGCGTCTAACGCGCAACGGCAAGTTCATGACTATTCCGGCTGGCTCGTTGGATACAGCACCGCCTATCACTCCGACGGATCACATCTTCTGGGCATCGAGAGCGTCGTGGGGTTGTGCTAGCGGCGGGCTTCCAACCCACGCCGAGTATCCAGAGTCATGGTAGAGCAAGAACGTGCCTAACTGGGAACTTGGCTTCTTCTCAGGGATCTATCGGCTCGTAAGTAAGCTGATGATGAGTTGGGAGTGAAGCTTGATTCAGTTCTATAGAGCACATTGGCTAAGCATGCATAGAATTACCTAGTTGATTGAGTTACTATACTTTTGAATCACCTGGATTAAGCCTCGCATCATGAGAATCTTATTTATCAACCTATTTGCGGTTGGATTAACACTGACGATGACACTAGGGTTGCCAAAATCAACAGTTCAGGCACAGTCTTCAACATCTACCGAACAGACACAAATCTCCATCGCTGGAGTTTGGAAATCCTCAGAAGGTACTATCGGCTTTGAGCAATCAGGCTCTAATGTATTAGGCAACTATAATCAGGACAATGGCGCTATTGAAGGAAGCATTTCTGGCAATGTTTTGACAGGTTATTGGAGTGAGGATAGTTCAAACCGTCGCTGTGATACCCCTCGTAACGGTCGTTATTATTGGGGTAGGATACGCTTTATGTTTAATGGCTCCTCTTTTGAAGGTTTTTGGGGTTACTGCGATGATGTGCCAGCAAGAACCTGGACGGGGAATCGGATAAGCTCCTAAGTCGCGTTGGTTTCTTAAATTATTTTTACTTTATTTACCTGCACCTACTTAATGCTGAACATTGACGTGCGTCCCATCAAGACTAATCAAGAGCTAGAGGACATGTACTATCAGCGATGGCTCGTCCTCAGAGATCCGTTAGGAATGGAGAGGGGAACTGAAAAGGACAAGTACGACACTAGCGCTTTTCATCTCGTTGCTGTCTACAATGACACCGTTATCGGTTCGGCAAGACTCCGAGAATTATCCGAAGGACTCGGAAGCATCGCCTATGTCTGTGTGCTCAACGAGTTCCACAACCGAGGAATTGGTACAACACTCATTGAGGAATTGATAGAGAAAGCTAAGGAAAAAAATCTCAGAACTTTAAGGGTTATGACTCGGCTAGATGCTTTGAAATTCTATAAGAAATTAGGATTCTCCCAAACAGGTGAATCCTTTAATTATCTTGACATTCCGCACCTATTCATGTACCTTACCCTACCATCTCCTCTAACTCTAGACGGAGATTTTCTACCGAATACTTAACAAATTCTGACTCCTTCCTCGCACCGCATGAGCCTTTCAGGTGGAGTGTTTTACTTTCATCTTTTACCAGTTCAGCCTGGTAACTATAGACAGAGCCATCTGGCTTTTCAAACGTTAACTCCGCTTGAATTACATCCTTGTCTAATCGGAGCCGATTGTCTAAGGAAATAACATTGCTGTCTGATTTGAGATTATCTAAATGAATCACATTGTAGTCTGAATTTTGCTCAATGATTCTGGATGCCACTTTGTAATTAAACCAATCCCACCCGTGGCGGAGGATTAGCTCTCGTTCCAAAACCTGCAATGGGTTGGGTAAAATGCCCCAGCCTCGATAAACTCTATTCAAGCATTTAATATCGCCAGTTCGCGTCAGAATAGATTTGAACGATTCGCGATCGAGGACTCCGTAATATCTCCCATCTGGAAAATCGATCATCGTCGGTGCAAACCGATGTCCGCCAAAATGGCTTGCCTTCCAAATCCGAATGTGGCTTAATTGCAACTCGCACACGGCAGATATCGCTTGTCTGTAAAAGGGATTGCCATACCTGGCGCAACATTTATCATGGCTTCCGTGAGTACAGACTAAAATATCTCTTGTTGCTTCCTCATTTCCAACGTCTACCTGGGAATACCAATCTGGTATTTCACCTGCTAAATATTTCCTAATAATCGCAGCTACCTGGTCGATATTATCTAGGCTAAATTCTTTCTTTCTGTACCCATTCGTAAGCTTTTCTTTCTTCTTGTCATAAATTAGGAGTTTAGTGCGATCGCCACTTTTCGAGGCGGGATTCTCTATTAACAAAAATCGGATGGGAAGTTTAGCACGCTCCACTTCATTAACTAAACTCCTCAGATTCTCTGGAACCGCCTTTGATTCAAACGCTTCCGATTCCCATGGAGCAGGACACTCAACTAATATATAAGTTTGGTAATTGGTGCCACTGCCAATAATATCCTCTCCTGCTTGTCGGGAAAATTCAGAACAAAAGAATTGAGTCATCAGTTTTACTCCCTATAGGTGTCAACAAAAATAATTTCTTCGACTACTAAACGCGATAGCAAAGGAACAATATCAATGTCCCAATCGTAATCAGGCAGCCAATCCCTGACATCTTTCCCCGTGAAAGGCTCTCCACTGAATAAATTTTCAACTAGAGAGTGAGGTACGCCTCTAAGAGATACGTCTTTACCGGAAACGACAATTCTATATCCGCTGCCGTCGGATAGTTCTGAAATGCTAACTCGCTGAAATTTTGGGGCTTTATACCGTGTTTCAGCACCATTTGGAAATATATCGAATCCTACCTGATGAGGAAGAGAGTATCTTTCCCTTGGCTTCCCTAAGCTATCGAGATAGCTGACATATTCTTCACTAATATTGCTATCTGTAACGTACTGACTTAAATCGGTGATTAATGTTTCTATAGCGCCATTGACAGCAGCCGTATCAATACGCAAGGGTAAACTTCTACGCCACTCTTCTTTTTCGCGTAGCTGGCTAACTAACCATTCGAGCAAGTCAATTCCTGTTTTGCAATGCACTCCTAAGGTTAAATGTAGCGATGGTTCATCAAGTGCGATCGCATAATGCCAATGTCCGCGAGGAATGTAAAGAACATCACCGGGATTGAGCGTATAACTTAAATAGGGTTCCCCTTCAGGTGGCGGTAAAGAGGCTGATTTTTGGTCGGGTAGCGGGTATTTCAGGGTATCCGGAAAGACGTGCCATTCTTTTCTACCCTCTATTTGTAATATGAACACTTCATGGGTATCGTAGTGAGATGAAAATCCCTGTCTTCCCGGCCACGAGCAATAGGCGTTAACTTGAGCGCCATAGCCTAGATCGTATTTAATTTCCGAGATAAATGTTGCAATCTCTGGAATGTGTTTATGAACTCCGTTGATAATTAACGTTGCACCGTCTTGACATCGCTGAATCAGATTAGCATTATCACTCTCATCGAGAACTTTTCCATCTAAAGCTAAGCGAAGCTCCGGATAGCTAAACTGATGAAAGTTTAGAAGAGTGTTTAGTTTTTCCCAGGAAAACAGGCGAGCGAATTTCTTCTGTCCTTCACTCGGTATAAAGACAGCTTTGCTTGTCCAATTGTGTTTTAAGAACTCTTCTACACTGTAGGGGTGCAATAGAGCGATCAACGAACCCATAGTTGAGAATTTTTCGCAACAAAATCCAAAAAAATATAAAAACGTTTGTATCAGGAGTAAAGGGTAATACAGTCTTACCCGCTACTGCCTGATACAATGTCCAACGGAAAAATTAGCAACTATTCGTTGGTAACATCACTTCCGTCAGCATCAGTATTCAGCGCAGACGGCGTGGTTTTACTCGTCGTCGGCTTGGCAATATCCTTGACTTCAATTTGAATCTTGCTGGTGCGAGATTGCTCTGACATAAAGTATCTCCAAATTTAGTAGTCACCCTTTGCCCGAGTTAACCTCCTGGAAATTTCCTTAGAGGTTTGACTTGGAGCTTTCCTTCGACTGTAACCCGAAGTCAATAAAAAACGCAACTAGTTGATAAAGTTTATAAGTGCTGATACGATGCGGAACGGCTGAATTCAAGCAAAATCAAGGTTTTATGACCTACTGAGCTTGACTTTAGCTGCTGGAGTCAAGATTTAGATGCTAGGCTTACTAGGAAGCTTTGTCAACTAGTTTTAGGTAGATAGTCCTGGAACTCAATTCGTCTGCGGCATGTATCCAAGGAATTTAACACCTTATTCAGGTTTTCGATAAGCTGTTGAATGTAAACAACTGGTCAGCACCCTCGCCTTCAAACGAGGGTGTTTTCTTCGACACAAAAGCAAGCGCCATTCTGCCATCTGCTTGTCATTCAGCAATCAGCCTTGTATCCTCTCACCGAGATTTAACCAACATGGTAATAATAGGATAGGGGGTCTGACCCTTCATTTCGCCTATGGGGTCAGACCCTCCGCCCCCGACTCTATAAAACGAGTCATATTAGAAATACACTATCAAGTTCCCTTTGCTTAACGTCCGATGCCAGACCCAGTTTCTCTCTTACCTGGTGCTATCTCGGATTTATTTGCTCAAGCTAGCAGTTCTGGACAAATTACAGAGGCTGACCAATATGTACTCAGAGCAGCATTATTAGAGGATTCTCTCACCGATGAAGAGAGAGCTGCGATCGACAGGTTACTGCATGCTGTCTGTCGGGGACGGATGAAACTAGTGAATGAGAGTCATTAGTTCTTAGTCTTTGGCAGAAGCAAAAACAATCTGAGGAGCAAGCAATAGTCCACTTTCTGAGTGGATCATCTTGCTAATTCCCAAAAACTCACCCGTTTCACAGTGAACCTGCAAGATGTCCGTAGAGGCATCGGCTGAGGCATTGTTCCAAGGCAAACGCTGTCCCAGGCACCAGCGATGGGCTTCTTCTGCTGATAAGGTAACGGTTGGTAAATGCGCCAAACCAATTTCTGGCGGAATGGGTTGAAAGGTTTCTTGATTCAGTTGAGCCTCTAATTCGTCCAATGTGAGGCTATCTGCCAAATCGAAGCCGCCGCTTTGGGTGCGAGTTAGGGACGCCAAGACGCCACCGACATGAACAGACGCGCCTAAGTCACGCGCGATCGCCCGAATATACGTACCCGAACCGCATGCGATCGCAACATCAATCTCCGGAAACTCTCCCGGACGCCAATCTAAAACCTCTATATTGTAAACCTCAACCTCTCGCACTGGGACTTCAACCACTTCACCGGCTCTCGCTAAATCGTACAACCGTTTCCCTTTCACCTGAATCGCGCTGTAAATGGGCGGTACTTGCTGAATTTTGCCCTTAAACTGTTTGAGCCTCGGCAAGACATCGTCTAGCGTCAAGTGAGTGGCTGACTCAGTGGCGACAATCTCCCCTTCCAAGTCATCCGTCGTCGTCCTCACCCCTAATCGGATGGTTGCTCGGTATGCCTTATCCTGGCGCATATATTGCAACAGCCGTGTTGCTCTACCGAGTGCAATGGGTAAGACACCCGTAGCCGCCGGATCTAACGTTCCTCCATGTCCGACTCGCTTAAGATGCAGAAGACGGCGCACCCTGGCAACGCAGTCATGGGATGTTAATCCTGCTGGCTTGTTTAAGTTCAAAAAACCTTCATTCATACTGAGTTGCTGTCTAACGTAGAATTTAACGAACCGCAGAGGTACAGAGGACACTGAGGTAAGAGAAAGAGAGAGTTATACGTTTGAATGCAACTTGGTATCACAGTTTTTCGTGTCGGAGTTTGAGAGTTGGGAGGCGATCGCATTTGATTTGATAAGCTGTTGTTTAGAAGGTTGGTGAGTAGAATGGCAAAAATTTTTCCTTCTCTCCGCGTCTGGAGCGTCCCCGCGTCAATCTCAACCAACTACTGATGACAACACCCTTACTTTAGTGAGCGATCGCTCTGAGCCATCTTACCCCGCATCAATGGGTTTGGTGGGTATAGACCCAAAGGTAATTGAAGTTGCAGTTTCTCAACTCCTCAGTAAAATTTGGCAAATTGTATAAAATGTAACCAAAAATTCCCCCGTCCATTTCTTCGCTAGATGACAATAGGTTAAGAGCCATACAAGAGGTTGTGATCAGAAAGAGCGGAGACTAAGGAATGTACGTCTATCGCACCCCTCAGTTCAATGAAAAGGCAGAGCGGTACGGGATGCAAACACGCATTGAGGATTTGTGTGCTGAACTAGAGACTCAGAGAATCGATGAGGTTCAGGCTCATTTTGAGAGAGTCTATCCCTACTTAAAGCGCCGAACCTTAAACCGGAGAATCACTGCACGTATTCTGAGAGTCGATGACGAGCAAGTTCTCTGCCTGCTCGATATCTTTAAGCGGGGTGACAATGACTACGAACAGTTTCTTGAAGATCCGCGAGGCTACGGCCAAACCCATCTCGAACCTCAACTCGACGAGCAACAGCTTCGAGATTGGCTTGCCGAGCAAAAAATTAAGCAACCCATCAGCCAGCAACTCCCAGAACTACCACCTGAATTGAGTTCCTGGCTAGAACCTCCTGGTTGGGAGATGGAAACGGGGACAGAAGACTGGGTGATTTATGAGAGCGAAGAATGGGTGAAGCGGTTTCAAACGCCTGAAATTCAAGATGCCTGGGAAACCTATCACCAAATTATTTTAGGAATTAGAAGCAAAACCCTTCCCTCAGAAGAGTTTCCGGATTTGGCAAATGTGAAGCTGTGTGCGTTGAACCGTTGCTACGTCCTCTATAGCCAACTGGAAACACCTGATACTGCCGTTGGAGGAGTTGTGTTTCTATTGGCTCCCTTCAATCGCTACCCCTCCACCATCGAGATTATCGAGGTGGGGGAAGCGACTCACTTGTTTAAAGGCACTGGCTCGGAGATAGCTACTGAGGAACTTGAGATAGAGTTCGGACAAGATACGTTTGAATCCCAGAATACAGTAACCTACAACTTCCTAGCACAGGACTTGAGCCTCCACGACTTGACGCCCTATGCGAGACGTTCCTATCCCGCCTATCTGCTGGCGGATGAAGAAAGCTGGCTGGCAATCGAGCGGGGGAAAGAAGCAAATTTGGCGCTTTCGGCGGAAGA
>JAIUYC010000148.1 GCA_020216575.1 Coleofasciculus sp. S288
CTTGGGAATGCGCCCTTGGATTGCGGTTGCTTTCTCTGCGCCCGTCGCCGCCGCAACGGCTGTTCTTCTTGTTTATCCCATTGGTCAAGGAAGCTTTTCGGAGGGGTTGCCCTTGGGAATTTCCGGTACTTTCCACTTTATGCTTGCCTTCCAAGCTAACCACAACATTCTGATGCATCCTTTGCACCAACTGGGTGTTGCTGGAGTGTTAGGTGGAGCGATGCTGAGTGCAATTCACGGTTCCCTGGTGAGTTCGTCCCTAATTCAAGAGACTACCAATTCTGAATCTGAAGCGGCTGGCTACAAGTTCGGTCAACCGGAAGTCACTTACAACCTGCTAGCCGGACATTACGGTTACTTGGGGCGTCTTTTCTTTCCCGGTTTAGGGATGCGCAACAGCCGTGCTATCCACTTCGTTTTGGCAGCACTGCCAACCATCGGCATTTGGTGTGCTACTGCGGGTGTGATTTCTATGGCGTTTAACCTGAATGGCTTCAACTTCAATCATTCTGTCCTCGATAGCCAAGGTCATGTGATTCCAACCATGGCTGATATCCTCAATCGCGCCGATTTGGGGATTCAAGCGATGCACGCTCCTAATGCTCACCACTTCCCTCTACTGATGGCTGGGGGTGAAGGAACACCTGTGAGTGTAGAGATTGCTTCTGCTTCTACTGCCAGTCGCTAAACCAATTTGATACGAAATGCCATCGGAAGAGCGCTCCTCTCTGGGGAGGCTCTTTTTTATGACGTATGGTTCATGGGACGCATATCTTCTTGAAAGCTTTATAATACCTTGGCTTAAATTGCCGATATCTTTATAATGTTTTTAGTATTACGGAAGTAGGCAAAGAGCAAATTTGACTAGCAGCCTACATTAAAAAGTTGCCCACGTCTCTAATTTTTTGGTCAGGAAGCATCGATAAAACCAAAGTTTGGCGGAAGTCAACGCTCGACTGTTGTATGAAGAAATGGAGACTTCTGCGAGACATACTCACCAGACTGGCGTTCAACGCTTGGATCGGATAGTCTTCATATGTACTAATGTGATGTGAGGCAGTGCAAGAACTGGGCTATGGTTGAAGCACCCAAACAATTTTCCGTACTGGGGCTACCAGTTCACCTATCAGACCACTATGACCACTGGCTTAGCGATCGCCTAAAGCAGGGTCTAGGAAGTCATGTGGTGACGTTGAATTCAGAAATGGTAATTCAGTCAGAGCGCAACGACGCTCTCGCTTCCATTATCCGGAAGGCAGAACTGGTGATTCCAGATGGCGCTGGTGTAATCCTGTACTTGTTGCTCCACGGCCAACGACAGCAGCGCTGCCCCGGAATTGAGCTAGCCGAATCGTTATTGCGGCAGGCTGGACAATGGGGAGAGTCTTGTCCAGTGTTTTTCTATGGGGGTGCCCCTGGTGTAGCTGAGAAAGCCGCAGAGGTATGGCATCAAAAAGTTCCACAACTCGCGATCGTTGGAACTGAGCATGGTTACCTCTCACCGGAAGCCGAAGAAGAATTCAAGTTAACGCTCAAAGACAAGCAACCCAAGCTAATTTTGGTCGGACTCGGCGTTCCTCGCCAAGAGCTTTGGATTGCTCAGCATCGGCACTTGTGTTCCCAAGCAATTTGGATTGGTGTCGGTGGTAGCTTTGATATTTGGGCAGGGATTAAATCCCGTGCGCCAGGATGGCTGCGCAACAATCATCTGGAATGGCTTTATCGGCTGTATCAAGAACCTTGGCGCTGGCGTCGGATGATGGCGTTGCCACAGTTTGCCCTAAAAGCTTTAGCTGACCGCTTGGCTTAAACGTTGGGACTAGGGGGTTGGAGATTAGACGCTATGTGCTGTCGCACACAAAGAAAGAATGAAAATCTACCTCTCCTGACTCGGAGACTCCTTTTTTTCAAGATAGCCACCCACGGGCGATCGCTCACAACAAAGGATGAAAAGTCCTCTTCCCTACCACCTACCACCTACCACCTATTTTCAGGTTAGGCACCATGAGCAAAAGCTCACAACGAAGGGATGAAAATCCTTATTCCTTCTGCTCTGGAGCCTTCTGCCTTCTGCCTTATTTTCAAGACAGTTTCTGGTAGACAATAGAAATCTGGCTCTACTAGCTCCTAGTTCTTCTGAATCATTTTTACTGAGTGCTTTTCTATGACCACAGCCTTTGGTCATTCCACCGATCGCACAACTCATCAACAGGTAACTCCTAACGCCTCAGCTACCCAAAGTTCGGCGATCGTTCAGTTCCGTGGGGTGACAAAAACCTATCCCAATGGCAGTCGAGGATTGTTTGACGTCAGCTTAAACGTGACGCGGGGCGGCTTTCTGTTTATCACGGGTCCGTCAGGTGCGGGTAAGTCAACGTTACTGAAGCTGCTTTATGGTGCGGAACGTCCGACTTCTGGAGAAGTCATTGTTGACCAATTAAATATAGGGCAACTGCGAGGCGATCGCTTGTCTTTGCTGCGCCGTCGCATTGGCATTGTTTTTCAGGACTACAAACTAATTCCATCGCGAACGGTGTCGGAAAATATTGCCTTTGTCCTGTGGGCACAGGGCTTCACTCGCAAGGAAATCGATCGCCGCCTGCCGCCAACTCTGAAGTTAGTAGGTTTGCAACACAAAGCCGACTGTTTCCCAGAGGAACTATCGGGAGGAGAGCAACAGCGAGTAAGCCTTGCCCGTGCGATCATTGGCACCCCTCCGGTGCTGTTGGCGGATGAACCTACCGGAAATCTTGATCCAGATAATTCTCGGCAGGTGTTAAAGATTCTCACGAAGCTGAACGCCATGGGCGCAACTGTGATTGTTACAACCCATGATGAGCAATTAGTGCAAATGTCAAATCAGCCTGTAGTGCAGTTGCGGGAGGGGCGCTTGTATCGAAATTTTTGAAGCGGTGAGATGTGGGTAAGTTTAGCCGGACAATACTATTCATAAAAAGAAGCTTCCAAGTCCTTGGAAGCTTCTCGTGTTATCAAGGATGATTCAGTTATCGTCCTTTCAAGTAGTTGATGATTTTTCGCGCTTGAGAGGAAGATAACTTAGCACTTGAGCCTGTTTTAATGTAGTGAAAGAAGTGATTATCAGTGGCTGCTGTTGTTTTCATGGGTTGTTGGGTTAATTCTCAGTTAACTTGCAGTGCTTCAGAACACTCGCTAGCTAGCACCCTTGGCTTATTCTCAGTATGGTAGAGCGATGGAGGCGATGATGTTTGCGCAATGTGTATTTTAGTGTATGCGTTTAAGCGATCGCTTACAAGAGGTTTTAGAGTCGGGTTAAACATAAAGTTTTATTGCCTATTCACCCATCAAGTCCTTAAAATGCTGATTCCTTCGGATAGCATCAAAGCAGGAGTCAGTTTTTGCCTGTTCTCTAAACTGATCGGGGTCAAGCTTGATTGCCTGTTGCAGGGTTTCAAGGGCTAGAGAGACATTCCCTTGTAATGCATAGCAGCAAGCCTTGTTATACCAAGCGTCAGCAAAGTCAGGCTGGATTTGAAGGGCTTTCTCAAAGGAGGCGATCGCTTCCTCATACTTTAGTAATTGACAGAGGGAATAGCCTTTGTTGTACCAAGCTTCGTAGTAGTCTGGTTTAATTTGAACTACCTGCTCGTAAGATGCGATCGCTTCCTCATACTTTAGCAATTGACCAAGGGAACAGCCTTTGGCATACCAAGTTTCATAGGAATCCGGCTTAATTTGAATTGCCTGGTCATAAGAGGCGAGCGCTTCCTCATATCGTTGCAATTGATAAAGGGCAGAGCCTTTGTAATACCAAGCTTCGTAGTAATCGGGCTTAATTTTAATGGCTTGTTCGTAAGCTGCTATTGCCTTTTCATACTGCCGATTCTCTAGTCGAGTATTCCCTCGGTTATACCACTCAACTTCCTTACGCCTAAATATCCATAAAACACCAATAAGTCCCACTATCAAAATATTAACGTGTTCTCTGAAAACTACATATCCCCTCACTGCCATTTCAGATGGCACATTCAAAAACTCACTAATCGTGTAAGTACAATTCCAAAGCAATTGATTTAACGGGTCTACAAACCATAGCAATCCGAATAGAAACCAAATGCCATATTTGCCAAATTTGTTGAACTGAATCCGAGTTTGATGGGGTAGCCACGGCTCAATAATGCCATAACCATCAAGAGGCGGAATTGGTAGTAAATTGAGCAGAACACTAGCAATTTCCAACAGACATAAAAATGCCAAACTAAGCCAGAGCCAGCTTTGACTCGATGGTATAGCCCAACCCAGCCCAAAGGGTATCGCTAGTAGCAAAGCGACAACAGCACTAGCAACAGGACCAGCAGCTGAGACAGCACTTTCCCACCAACGACTACGTAATCGTCGCCTATCGATATAAACTGCCCCTCCTGGCAGAGCAATTCCCCCCATCAAGAGGAAAAGAATCGGCAGAAGGAGGCTCAAACCAGGGTCAGTATATTTGAGGGGATTCAGAGTCAAAT
This sequence comes from Coleofasciculus sp. S288, assembly GCA_020216575.1. Lineage (GTDB taxonomy): Bacteria > Cyanobacteriota > Cyanobacteriia > Cyanobacteriales > Coleofasciculaceae > JAIUYC01. Next base: position 4,494 of record JAIUYC010000148.1, read on the forward strand.
ATCCCTTATCTTTTACTGAAGTATCCCCACCGAAATATGCCACTACTGCATGACCAAACTCATGCAGACAAACAGACAAAATCCAACCAAGACAGACGACGACTGCGACAAGCCACACTGACTTTTCCCCCAGGATTCAAATTGTTAATAACGAGAATGTTTGGACTGTATAAAATTTGGCAAATTCTAGCTTTACTTTGTAGTAACAGACAAAATATAACTTAAACAGGAGTTAACCTAAGCAGTAGTTATTGAAGTCTTAGATCTTCATTTACTATAATACTCCACGGACTATTTTATAGTAGTTTAAGGTAAGCCACATAGGGCTCACCTGAAAATCGTCACACTCTGCAATATTCTCAATAATTCTCTAGCTAGATAAAATTTTTAGCCTACAGATAGTGGATGAATAATATCAATCAGTACTACGAAATCCTGGGGCTTAAACCTGGTGCTTCCCAAGAGGAAATTAAGCAAGCATACCGAAAGTTGGCTAGGACTTGGCATCCAGATCGTTTCCCTAATGAGCCTGAGCTAAAACAGAAGGCAGAGGAGAAGATTAAAAAAATCAATGAAGCTTACCAAAAGCTAAAGTCTTATCAGCCTGGTTCTCCAAATCAAATGTCTCAGTCGGGGACTTACACGACTCATCCAACCAGTGCGAAAGCTTACTATGACCAGGGAGTAGAGAAGGCTAAAACAGGGAACTATCAAGAAGCACTTGAGGATTTTACCCGAGCCATTCGCATTAATCCCAATTATGTTGAAGCCTACCAATACCGAGGGTTTGTCTGCTCTAAACTGGGATACACCAATAGAGCAAACTCCGATTTGAAGAAAGCTGAAGAACTAGGACGAAAACAGAGAAAGAAAGAGCGTTCATCACCGCCAAAGCCACCTACATCGCCGCCATCAAAACCACCCACACCATCGCCAAAACCACCTTCATCTACATCATCGCCATCAACCCCGTTTTGGAAATGTGTACACACCCTTACTGAGCATTCAGACCTCGTTGCTGCTGTTGCCATCAGCCGAGATGGTAGAATTCTTGCCAGTGGTAGCTTCGACAAGACGATCAAGTTGTGGGAGTTGAGTACGGGGAAGATACTGCGTACACTCACAGGTCATTCCAGTCGAATTCGTTGCATCGCGATTAGCCCAAATGGACAGACTCTTGCCAGTGGCAGTGCTGATAAGACGATTAAACTGTGGCAGTTGAGTACGGGGAAAATCCTGCAAACCCTTGGAGGGCGGCTTTACGGGCATTCAAGCGAGGTTTCGACTGTTGTTTTCAGTCCGGATAGACTGACACTTGCTAGTGGTAGTGCTGATAAGACGATTAAACTGTGGCAGTTGAGTACGGGGAAAGAACTCTATACTCTCGCAGGGCATTCAGCCCAAGTTTTGTCCGTTGCGATTAGTCCCAATGGAAAGCTTTTAGCGAGTGGCGGATTGGAAAAGCCTCTCAGGATTCGGCAGATAAACGCTGGCAAACTCATTCGCTCGATCGCAGGGAACTCTGACTATGTTTTGTCTGTTGCCTTCAGTCCGGATGGAAAAACTCTCGCTAGTAGTAGTCTGACACAAATCAAGTTGTGGCAGGCGGATACAGGAGAGGAAATTTGTACTCTCAGGGGACATTCCGATGCCGTTTATTCTGTTGCCTTCAGCTTGGATGGAAAGACTCTAGCGAGTGCTGGTGTTGACGGTGCCATCAAGTTGTGGCAAGTGAGTACAGGCAAGGAAATTTGCACCATGACGGGGCATTCAGGTGTAGTTTATTCGATCGCTATCAGCTCAGATGGGCAGACAATTGTGAGTGGGAGTCATGACAAAACGATCAAGATTTGGCGGATTTAATGATTACGAAACAACTTCAGGAGCACTCCGTACTAAGATAACGGTGCTGTTGACCCCTCGTGCGATCGCTTCCGGAATATTTCCATTCACCACTTGCTGCAATAGCCCTTCTCGACTGGCTCCTAAGATAACGACATCGCACTGTTCTGCGTGAGCTAGATGAGTGATTGCCTCAGGAACCGAATAAGAACGCACGGGAATTGTATCCACAGTTACACTGAGTTTTTGGTTGAGGAAATGGGCGGCTTGTTCCAACGCAGTTGTGTCTGGCAGAACTGTAGAGGGAGAAAAAACGTGGGTCACCTTGATTGTTGGTGCAGAGCTATGAGAGGTTAGAGCGGGCAGGAGGTGAAGAGCATAGTTGGAGTTTGGCCCACCAGCAATTGGCACTAGCCAACGATTCCAAGCGACAGGAAACGGACAAGACGTAACCACTGCTCCGTCGCTGTGAACCTCTTCCTTATGTCCCAGTTTCACCAACACCAGCGCACAGGGAGCTTGTCGAATCAGCGTATCTACAACGCTACCAAAAATGCGATCGGGGCTAGTGGGAGGTTCAGCCTTCCATCCCATCAGGATTAAACTAATATGCCGTTCCTGAATGGTTTCTAGAATCGCTTGCGCCGTGTCGTGGGATGCTCGAATTTGAGTGTGAACGGGAATCTCCCACGTTCGCCCTAACTTTTCTGCTTGACGGAGTAAGCGACGGCTTTTGGTTGTTTTGACTTTTGCCTGGGCAGGACTTTGACTCCGGGGAACTGATATAACCTGAAGGCACTCAATTTCATAATCATACTTGTGGGCGATCGCCGCAGCAAGTTGCAACAAGATGGGTGCCGTTTGGGGGTTGGCGAGGGGAACCAAGAGACGCCCTTTCCCTAGCGCTGGTGCGCGAGTTTGATAAATCACATAGGACGGTTCGGGACGCGGTCCAACTTGGTCGGTTTCACCACTTAGTTTGTCGGCTTCGGCGCGAATAATATCGGCACGAGTGATAATTCCCACCAGCTTGCGACCCTCTGTAACGGGCAACCGACTCAGTTGGTAACGGTTGAGCAGATACAAAACTTGACTCAATGGGTCAGTGGGTAGAACCGTTATCGGTTGCGGCGTCATGATTTGTGCCAGGGGTGTATCCCCAGGCAACTGACGTTGGCTTGCATTAGCAAGGTCTGTCTGTGTAATGATACCCACTAACTCCCCGTTATCGACCACCGGGAAGCCGCGATGATGGGAGCGAGAAAACGCTTGTACGGCTTCATCTAGAGGCATCTGACTCGCCAGAGTTTCAACCTTGCGCTGCATTAAATTAGAAGCCCTCAACCCAACTAAGGAAGTTTTTTCAACGGTTTGCGTGGGTAACGTGTAGCCGTTCCGCTCTAACAGGCGTTTGTA
>JAIUYC010000149.1 GCA_020216575.1 Coleofasciculus sp. S288
GGTTGGGCTGTTCGCCCATTAAAGCGGTACGTGAGCTGGGTTCAGAACGTCGTGAGACAGTTCGGTCCATATCCGGTGCAGGCGTAAGAGCATTGAGAGGAGCCCTCCTTAGTACGAGAGGACCGGGAGGGACGCACCGCTGGTGTACCAGTTATCGTGCCAACGGTAAACGCTGGGTAGCCATGTGCGGAGCGGATAACCGCTGAAAGCATCTAAGTGGGAAGCCCACCTCAAGATGAGTGCTCTCACCACCACGAGTGGGTAAGGTCACAGGCAGAACACCTGTTCATAGGCGCTAGGTGGAAGTCCAGTAATGGATGCAGCCAAGGCGTGCTAACCGACCGAGGGCTTGACCTCATTGATCAATAGGATTACTAGTTGCTATGCAGTCTTGAAGGTTCTGTGTCAGTGGTCAGTAGTGAAGGCTACTAACAACGGACAACGAACAAAAAAGCTTTCCTGGTGCCGTTGGCGCAATGGAACCACGCCGAATCCATCCCGAACTCGGATTTGTGAAACGTTGCTGCGGCGAAGATACTCTGGGGGTAGCCCCACGGCAAAATAGCTCGGTGCCAGGTCAATTTTTATCCAAAAGCCAAACGCTTTCGATAGCTGTTTGGCTTTTGGTTTTTGAAAACACTTTACTGGACATTGGCAAATTTCAGCTTTGACCGGGTGCGATCGCCACATTAGTTCCCGATGCTTGGGCAAAGCACCTCTGTGATCTAAGAGCTGCTGTCTTAGATCGAGAAACTCAGGCTACGAAGGAGGCGCTTACTTCCTAAGCTACCTGAGATGGGATGATGAAGCGTTCCACTACCGACTCGACACTGCCTGTGGCGATCGCTTCTCGACAAGCACTCATGAGTACTTCACGAGCATGTTCTTGTCGATGGAGTTGTATAACATCCGCCACTGAAGCCAGAGGTTCCCCTCGTGAGCGAACATTATAAAGTCGCCATTGCAAAAAGGTCAGCGTTAAATGGACAACGGTGTACCACTTGTGGATCGCTTCATAACTGTGCAGCCGAAAGTCACCCAATCCCAACCTCTGCTTGAGATACCAATAGTCCACTTCAATCGACCAGCGCTTCTGATACCAGTTCAGTATAGTGTGTGCTGAAAGGGAAAGGTCAGTACACAGATAATACTTGGGGTTGTTGTCCCGTGGATGCCGCCTGGAAATGAGAACGCAGACTTCAAACGGTACGTTGCTGAGATGCCCACGTACTGTCCGCACATAGTAAGTGGTGGAAGTGTTGTCTGCCGCCTTGACCCGTACACAGGTGTAGCGCTTGTGCTTGAGACGCTGGTGAATTTGAGAGACTCGGATACCGTCGAGTGTGCGATTGGATTTAATGGCGCACAAGGCATACCAACTCTCGCCTTGTCGGTGAATGAACTTGAGTAACTTCGCCGAAGCATACCAACTATCAAACATCACGTAGACTTTCCAACCTTTAGGGATGAAAGCCTTGAGTTCAAGTAGCATCTCCCGTGCCAAACGGTATTTACTTTTGAACTTGAGTCGTTTGTCTTTGGGACGCTGACGGTTGAGCCGACGCACAGTCTTGGCTCGTAAGTACAACCGCCACCCAAAGGTATAGCTGTACTCACCTACCTGTACCCGACAACTGATATGCACGGCTCCGTTGCTATAGATAGACTTCTTTTTGGTACTGGCATTGTGGTCATGTGTCCAATCAACCGCTTCCAAGGCTGTCGTCCCTTTATCTTTGCGGGTGAGAGAGTCATCAATACTAACGTAGATGACCGATTCGAGACCCTCGGTTTCGGCTCGGCGAATCACATCTGCCATCACAAAATTTGACAGGCCAACCCCCATCTGTTTCCCTGACCAAGGGCTGACCCGAAAGAAGTCTGCAACTGCACTCACATCCGGAGCTTCTACCCATTGCCGATATAGTGCCGAAAGATTCTTTCCCTGGTCACTCACAATCAAGGCTTCTACTGTCCGCAAGATATGAAGCCGTTGAGGTTTCGACAAGCTAAGACACAAACTCAACAGGAAGTTAAGCAGCACCTTTGAAGGGTGGATAATGAGTTTAAGCATCGAGTCACGCTACTGGGCAAGAGTTGGTAATCCTGCCAAAATTTATCAGGTGTGGCTCCTTTTTTTGCGATCGCACCCGGTCAAAGCTGGAATTTGCCAATGTCCAGCACTTTATTAAAGTTATGTAACAGGCCGTATACCCCCTGCGGTTGGGGCGGGGGGAGAATTTCTGTTAGTTTGTTTTTACTGTATTAAATCAGTACTGCTATACTGCATTCATAAAAGCAGTAAGTATGCTTTTATGACCATCATTGCCTTAATCAATCAAAAAGGGGGGTGTGGGAAATCCACGACAGCTGTACATTTCACCTACTGGCTAGCCACCCAAAAGAAAAAGAAAGTGCTGCTGGTTGATGCTGATGCACAGCAATCCAGCTCCGAATGGTTAGAGGGAATGGAGTTACAAATTCCCTACAAAGTGGTGCAGACGCCAGATGACCTGCTGGAGCTTCTACCGGAGTTAGCGCTAGAGAGTGACCTGCTTGTCGTTGATGGGCCTGCTTCCTTAGCAGAGGCGACCAGAGCAATTTTGTTTCGTGCTGATTTGGCGATCGTTCCGGTACAGCCCACGGGTGTGGATTTGCGTTCAGCTTCAGAAGCTGTGAGGTTAATCAAGCAGGCGCAGTCAGTTCGTAGTGGTCCTCCGACGGCAGCTGTGTTTCTGAGTCGGGCGGTGAAAGGCACCAAGCTCAAAGATGAAGCCTTGGCACTTCTGAATAAAACCAAAGAAGTAACAATACTCAAGACCGTGATTCATCAGAAGCAGGCGATCGCCGATACTTCTGGTCAGCCTGCAACGGTTTGGGATTTGCCCAGTCGTCCTGCGAAAGAATCAGCACGGGAATATGAGCGATTGTTCAAAGAAATTTTTGCGATGTTATGAGTCCAAGAAGAAGTCGGAAGCCTCTTGATGATGCCTTGGCGAAGCGGTTTATCTATGGAGAGAAATCGCAGGGGGAAGAGCGAGAGCCAGTGGAGGAACAAACACCATCTGAATCGCCAACAGAACAGCCCTCACAGGAAAATCGCTCGAACACTGCGGCAGCAAAAGACATAGCCGCATCATTCGCTGCAAGGAAAAAAATACCCAACTCTTCAATACGGATGGATCAGCTCCAAACTCCACCGAAAGAGGCCACAGTACGCATCACCGTCGATATGCCAGCATCAATGCACCGGAAGCTGTCCATCCTGGCGGCAAGGACAGGTAAGAAAAAGGCGGAGATTGTGCGAGTGTTGCTTCTTGACGTGTTGGAGGATTTAAAGGAATAGGCTACCCAAAGGCTGGGGGTAAAGCCTGCTGGGACTGAACAACCAAGTCTGGGTTGAGCAAAAATAAAGGCGGTTCATCCTTATTTTGAATAATCAGTGCACTGACGCAGCGAATATTCCCCTCAGAAATATAGTCCGACCTTAGGGGGGAAAAGGCTGATTCCGGCACACGATGCAACGAAGGCGGTTCTTCAATCGGTAACCCTACGACTTTGCCTTGAGAACTCTGGACAATTAGTAGGTAGCGTTGCCCTGAAGGGGTGTTATCGATTGGCTCTTGTGTTGGTGTCTGCGATGAATCTTGAACAGGTAACCCTCTAAAAATCCGATGTTCTGGGTCAATGACGAGTAATTCTTGATCTTGATAAAGTGTCAAACCTACCCCGCCTCCTTGAGGTGCGCCATAAATATTGCCCAAGGGGATAACTTTTTGAACCGCCCGAATGGGCATGGCAAAGCGTTCATTCCTAAGGCGAAAAACAATGAGTTGTTGCGTTGGTCCGGCAACACGTCGGGAGGAACGTCGGGATGTAAGAGGAGAAAAAACAGCCATGATGTTTAAAGCGGAAATTCTGAAATTCTGAGGTCTGAATTCTGAACTCCTTTCATAGAATTCCTGAAGGAATGGGGATTCTTGCTTGACTTTCGGTAATTAATTTCCTCATGGTTCCTAATAACTCTCGCTCGTTGTAGGGCTTAGAAAAATAGGCCGAAGCGCCCAATGTCATCGCCAACTGGCGATGCTTATCCCCAGTACGAGAGGTGAGCATGGCAATTGGTAAATCGCAAAAAGCTGGGTCTGATTTGATTCGAGCCAAGAAGCCATAACCATCAAGGCGAGGCATTTCAATGTCACAAATAACGGCTGAAACTTGCAATCCACCGAGCAATTTTTCTACCGCATCTTGACCATCTTTAGCCTGTTCTACTAAATATCCAGCTTTTTCTAAGGCTAAGGCTAAAAATCGGCGAACATTAATCGAGTCATCAACAACTAGAATGCTGTCTTTATGGATTTGAGGAATAGCCAGTTCTGGTGGTTTGTCGATAGATGCCGCACTGGAATAAGACAATGGACTTTGTGCAGAACAATCAACAATAGAGGTGGTTCGCTCGTCCTCGGCTCTGGACGAGCGCCCTGAGCTGGTAATCCAGCGTACCATTGAGGCAGAATCCACCAGAGGCACGACACGACCATCGCCAAGAATCGTACAGCTGGCAAAACCCTGAGGCATAGCTAGGGAGCCTTCAACCTGGCGAATCGCCACCTCGCGTTCACCCCAGCAGCGGTCTACAACTAGTCCGACCAACTGATCGCCTTGACCAATCATAAGAACAGTTGGCTCATTAATACTAGGTACGCCTTCCGGTGTCTGGACTCTCCTAGGGCAGTAGAACGTCAGCCAGTTCCCCAAGCGAATCAGAGGCACCATCGTCCCTTCCCACTTGAGAACTTCGCTGCCCGCGGTTGTTAACACTAAATCAGGGTGCAGGAGGAGCATTTCCTCAATCACATCCGTGGGAAATGCCAACTGCATACCATTACTTTCTACCAGCAGGACTCGCGCCACGGATAGCGTAAAGGGAACAGTGAGAGTAAACGTTGTACCCCGACCGGGCTGAGTATCGACTCGGATGTCGCCACGGATTTGCTTGAGGTTGTTGCGAACCACATCCATCCCCACGCCTCGGCCCGATAAGTCCGTGACTCGTTCAGCCGTGCTAAAACCGGGTTCAAAAATCAGTGAGAGGAGTTCATCCTCACTAGCCGCGGCCAAGAGTTCCGCATCCAAGCCCATTTCTTCTGCTCTAGCTCGGATTTTGTTCAGGTTGATGCCATTACCATCATCACTAATGGTAATAATCGTCTGGTTTCCCCGGTGAGCGGCTTTAATTTCAATCACACCTTGTGACGGTTTGCCTTGAGCCGTCCGAGTCGCGGGGTCTTCAATTCCGTGGTCGAAGGCATTGCGAACGAGGTGCATTAAGGGGTCTGAGAGTGCCTCTAAGATGCTGCGATCAATGAGGGTTCCCTTGCCATAAACCTTGAGTTCGACCAGTTTTCCATACTGCAAGGAAAGGTCTCGTAATGCCCTAGAATATCGTCCCACTAAATCTGACAAGGGGCGCATCCTCAGCCTTGTCAGATTGGTTTGCAGCTGCTTAGCGGTTTGGTTGAGTTCACGCGCCGTTTGATCCGTGTCTTCTAGGCTCAGTCCAATATCACTTGTGACTTCTTGAATCTGGACGATGGTTTCCATCACTTCCATCGACAGCAGATGGATGTCGCTGTAGCGGTCCATTTCTAAGGCATCGAACCTGCTGTTATAAGAGAGATGGCTGTCCCCATTGCCACCTTTGAAGCCTTGTAGAGGCAGGCCACTGTTGTGTCCGTAAGCGTTTTCGCTTCTAGGGTAGGACGTGTATCCCTTAAGAGGGGAATGGGCACTACCCCCAGAGAGTGACGCAGCAACCGCTCGTCCCCCAGATTGGGTCGCAACCGTATCATAGGCGGTTCGGAGACGGACATTGGATTGTTCTAAAGCGCTGACTCGGCGACCGAGGGTTTCAATCAAGCTGCGTAAACGTCCTAACGTCAGCGAAAGTCCATTACGCTCAATCGTGAGTTCCCCGAATAAATCGTTGATTCGATCCAGCTGCCGGACTGGAATTCGGACTGTATTTTCCTGAGTTTCCTTGGTTGTTGCCGATGCAGCAGAGAGAGGCTTCTCTTCTTTCCATTTAAAGTCCGTCGTTTGAACGTCACTTCTACGGGTGGGAACTGCCCTCGAAATAGAAGCCGGCTCTAGTTCTTCCTCAAGCTCGACTCGTTCGGCCTGATGAGATAGTGTAACGGGTTGTTCAAAAACTTCATCCTCAGTAACGACCTGGTGCTGGGGTTCTGAGGTTGGGGTATAAATTTCAAATTCTGCCGCAAATACTTCTTGTTGAGGACTCTCCTCTACGGCTTCTACGAATTCCGGCTCCAAGGTGTGGGGGACAAATTCCACCGTTTCTAGGTCTAGCGCCGCAGGCTCCCATTCAAACGCTGAAATGTCCGCTACTACCTCTTGTTCCCAAGACAGCTCCCGTTCCAACTCGACTGGGGCGGCAGCGACTCCCGGCAGGTTAATCTGGGTCGGCATACTACTCATTTGACCGACCAGTACCAACGCTTGCGATCGCCTCCAGGAGTCTAGCGCACTTTTGGCGATTTCCATCAGTCGGTCGGGAGCCGCTTCCAGGTGTTGAAGCACCGATTCACACAGCTGGGTAAAGGCCGGAAGCTGTAGCATTTCGCCCAAGCCTCCCAACTCTTGCGCCATAATCGAGAGTTCTTCCTCTAGACAAGGCGCTTGCGGGTCAGCTAAAACCGATTCTAGGCGATTGAGGCACCCCTCAACTTCCGTCTCAAACAGAAGGGCTGCCACATTAGTACCGTCTTCAGCCCCCAACATCGTGGACGCATCATCCGCTACAGGGTCACCGAGGCGGTCTCTAAGCTTATCAAAAACTGGGGTAGCTTCCGTATCAATCCACTCTGGAGCTACCTCAACTCTCTGGCGGCTGTGTTCTAGGACATAACGTAGGCGGTCTACCGCTGAAAGCAACAGACGTTCCAGCTCCCCATCGATTTCCAGGGAGTTCCTCTGAGCTTTCATAACTTTAAACGAATCTTCCAGACGGTGAGCCAACTGACTCAACGTCTGAAATCCCATCATCCCGGCACCCCCCTTAACCGAATGAGCCGCTCGTAAGACAGCATCCATTTGCTGACTATCAATGCGGCTGTCGGAGAGTCCTAAGAGTACTGATTCAATGGTATCCAGGTACTCTTGTGCTTCTTCGAGAAACTGGAGCTGAATTTCAAGTTCCTTGTCTTGTGACATGGCATAAGAGGTGATTGTTAAATAGTCCGCAGTCAATGGTCAGTGGTAAATGGTCAGTGGTCAGTGGTCAGTGGGAAAGCGACAGACAACGGACAACGGACTCCTAACTCCTGACTAATCACCAACCTTGAATGTACTCACAGAGGCCTGCAATTCCTGAGCAATTCCTACCGTTTCTTTGAGTGAGCCAGAAACATGGCGCGTGGAATCAGAGGTACGTTCAGAGACTTGTGCAATCTCCTTCATTAACTCAGTTACAGCTTGAGAAGTCTGGGCCTGAGACACGGTAGCACTGGAAATCGATTGCACTAAGCTGTCGATTTGGCGAGACACGCCCAAAATCTGGCTCAAACTCTGCTTAGCATCCTCAACCAAATGAGTGCCTTCCACCACTTGAGCCGTACCGAGTTCCATCGCCTCAACAACAGAGGCCGTTTCTTGTTGAATATTTTCAACAATCTGTTCAATTTCTTTCGTCGCTGCGGCGGAACGAGCTGCCAGTTCCCCGACTTCTT